>NZ_JAUZUV010000006.1:0-163405 GCF_031844265.1 Acinetobacter sp. RG5
AAAATCCCCCTCCGCCAAGGCAGAGGGGGATTTTTTTATGCGTGGAATTTAGTCAAATAAATGTGGGAACTGTTGAATATTGATTAAAAACTAGACTCATGGGTTTAGAATTTTAAGGAATAAGTAAGACTTTAGTCGGATATTGCATGAAAAGTAGCTGTGTTGAACTAAGTTGTTGCGAAGACATGGCGATAAGAATCATTAAAAATAATAAATAAGAGTTAGGGTCATGTGTCGTGCTGAAAACAACGAAAAAAACTCACAGGAGGTGAGTAAAAATGGCAGAAAACATGAAGCGAGTAGCAAACACGGTAAGTGTGAATGATGTGATTGATCAAGCAAAATTCACTAAATTTCACTTAAGCATTGTATTGTGGTGTTTATTTATTGTCCTATTTGACGGATATGATTTAGCAATTAACGGTGTCGTTCTGCCTCTACTTATGCAAGAGTGGGGCATGAGTGCTGTTCAAGCAGGCATGCTTGCAAGTACAGCACTCGCTGGCATGATGTTTGGAGCCATGCTGTTTGGGATGCTTGCAGACAAAATTGGTCGTAAAAAAGTTATCTTGATTTGTGTTTCTTTATTTAGTGCTTTTACATTTTTAGGTGGATTTACCACTAATCCAACAGAATTTGGTATTTTACGTTTTATTGCTGGTTTAGGGATTGGTGGTGTATTACCAAACTTAGTCGCTCTAACGTCTGAATATGCACCTAAACGTTTAAAAAGCACACTGGTAACCACCATGTTTAGTGGTTATGCGGTGGGCGGTATTATGGCTGCATTATGCGGTACATGGTTTACACCAAGTTTTGGTTGGGAAATTATGTTCTTCATTGCAGGTATTCCCTTACTTTTTGTTCCATTTTTTTGGAAGTTCTTACCTGAGTCTTTAACTTTCCTCGTTAAAGAACAAAAAGTGAATGAAGCACGTCGTTTTATCAAGCAAGTCGAGCCAACTGCAGACATACAAGCAGATACTGAACTGGTTCTAGCTAGCGCTGATCAGACCCAAAGTGCATCAGTAAAAGCTTTATTTACAGAAAATCGTGCCACAGGAACATTCTTATTTTGGATTGCTTTCTTTATGTGCTTACTCATGCTTTACGCACTTGGAAGCTGGCTACCAAAACTGATGATGGCAGCGGGATATTCTTTAGGCAGCAGTTTAATGTTCTTATTAGCACTGAATATTGGTGCCGTGATCGGAACCATTAGCGGCGGTATTTTGGCAGACCGTTTTGACTTTAAACCTGTTCTTATGAGTATGTTAACTGTCGGTGTACTATCTTTGGTTGGTTTGGGCTTTAATTCTCCAACCCCTGTTATTTATTTACTTGTGAGTTTAGCAGGTGCCTCATCTATTGGTACCAGTATCTTGTTATATAGCTATGTTGCTCAATACTATCCTGTTGCAGTACGTTCTACTGGTATTGGTTGGGCTTCTGCTGTAGGGCGTACAGGTGCAATTGTTGGCCCAATCGTAATTGGTATGCTACTTGGTATGGAGTTACCACATAAATGGAACTTTATCGCGGTAGCAATGCCAGGTATTATTGGTATCATCGCTATTTCAATGATTCGTAAGCCACAACCTGGTCGCGTGATGGTGAAAAAATTAAAAACAGCCAAAATTTAAACTCTCGTAATTAACCTACTCAGTTAAAAAAGCTCCTTACTTAAAGGGGCTTTTTCATATCTTTAGTATGAAATTAAATCAATATTCAATTGGTCAAAAGAATAAGCGGATTAATAGAGCTTAAATATTGGGCGAATTAAAAAATAAACATCAATTATTCAAAAGTTTATATTAATAATAGTGTGACATATCACGCAAATAAATGACATTTCCGAGAGCATAGCAGAATATCAATTAGTCTTATTGTGCCTTAAATCCCGCTTGCGTATATTGCCTGACATTGAAGATTGACTTCAGTCTTCAACAAGATGTTATGGACAAGTACTCATGGGAGATGAGAACGATGACAACGGAAAAAATAGATGTAAATTCTGTAGTCGATAATGCGAAATTCACGCCTTTCCACTTCAATGTAGTTGCTTGGTGTTTACTCATTATCTTATTTGATGGCTATGATCTCGCAATCAATGGTGTAGTTTTACCGTTATTGATGCAAGACTGGGGCTTAAGTGCAGTGCAGGCCGGAATGCTTGCAAGTACCGCACTGGCCGGCATGATGTTTGGTGCGATGATCTTTGGTTCCCTCGCGGACAAGATCGGTCGTAAGAAAGTGATCATGATCTGTATTGTATTATTTAGTGGTTTAACCTTTGCCGGCGGCTTTGCTTCAAACCCAACCGAATTCGGTATTTTACGTTTCCTTGCCGGTCTTGGTATTGGTGGCGTAATGCCAAACCTGGTGGCATTGACTTCGGAATATGCTCCACAAAAAATGCGTAGTACGCTGGTGACCACCATGTTTAGTGGTTATGCAGTCGGTGGCGTAATGGCTGCATTATTGGGTTCATGGTTTACCCCAAGTTTTGGTTGGCAAATCATGTTCTTTATCGCGGGTATTCCATTATTTTTATTACCGGTAATCTGGAAATTCCTGCCTGAATCGCTGGCATTTATTGTGAAGCAGAACAAGCAGGCTGAAGCACGCCAAATTGTACGTCGTCTGGCGCCAAATCTGACAGTAACGGATAACACGGTACTTACTTTGCCACAGGAAAATGTGCCTGAAGCAGCGAACGTGGTCAGCTTGTTCCGTCGTGGTCGTGCGGTCAATACCTTACTGTTCTGGGTCGCGTTCTTTACTTGTCTGTTAACCATGTATGCACTGAGCAGCTGGTTGCCGAAGTTGATGATGGCAGCGGGCTATTCGATGGACAACAGCCTGATGTTCATGATGGTGATGAACGTGGGTGCGGTTGTAGGTATTGTGGGTGGTGGTATTCTGGCGGATCGTTTCCACCTGAAACCGGTACTGATGGTTCTGGGCATGATGGGTGCGATTGTAATGAGCTCAATGGGCTTTGCATCTAACCAGTTCTTGCTTTACATTTTGGTATTCCTAGCGGGTGCAGCGTCGATTGGTTCACAAATGTTGCTATATAGCTATGTTGCACAGTTCTACCCACTTGCGGTACGTTCGACAGGTATTGGCTGGTCTTCTGCGATTGGTCGTATGGGCGCGATTGTAGGGCCGATCCTGATTGGTGGTTTGCTTGGTATGAACCTGCCTGCTTACTTCAACTTTATGGCAGTCGGTTTGCCGGTTCTGATTACTGCAATTGCGGTTGCGTTGATCATGCATGACAATGAATCTGAAAAGATTGGTTCAATTGAACCAGCAGTATCTAAAGCTTAAAGCTAAGTTTTTAAATAAGAAGCCTCCGAAAGGGGGCTTTTCATTGTCTATAAAATTTTTAAAGATTAATATCTTAAATAATAAGTAAGTAGGAAAAATAATGAAAAAATATTGGGAATCAGTGAATAAGTGCTTCTTATTTAATTTAACGAACTGGTTTCTGCTAATTGCTGGATTAATCAATTTAGGTGTAGGAACTTGGTCTTCTTATTCCGGTAATGCACCTATTGCGATTACTTCTTTGACAGCAGGGTTGGTATTGTTATTTGCTGCAACAATTGACCGATTTGAGTCATTAAAAGGATTAGGAGTAGAAGCTAAAACTAGACAATTAGATAAAAAATTAGAGGAAGCTGATAATGCATTAATTTATCTTAAAGAAATGACCGCTATAACAGCTAAAACTCTTGTTGAAATTCAAAGTAATATTGGTAGATTTGATGGAGCTCCCACACCGGAAAAGTTCATTCAATTTGCTGATGATATTAGAAAAATAATGAAAAAAACCGGGTCTAATGAACAAGATATACAGGAAGTTTTAAAACCTTGGGCTAAAACCTTATGTATGGATTTAAGTTTTAAAAAAATTATGAGCTTACGAGCTGCTTTAAGTGAGAAAACTAAAGAATTAGATAATCAGATTAGGGCAATTCCTCAACCAATTAATTCCTCAACATCTTCTTATTATACTGATCTTCTTCAAAAGCAATCTAAAATTTCTACATACCTCCAAAATGATTTAAGTAAGTTACATTTACTTGAAATTGATGACTATCCTGAGAAATTATTAAAGTTATACGATGAGGCACCATATTTAGAAGAAGAAAAAATTGAAAACTTAAAAAACGAACTAGAATTATTTATACCTGAAATGAAATTATTAAAATCTGAGAGAAAAGTCGATGACAAATATTTATGGATAAGAGCACTTAAAGAAACTTGAGATTTAAATTGTACAATGTTTAATTATTACTAAATTATTTAGGGTATCGTCGTATGAAACTTAATTCATTCTCCCCAATCCCTGAAGATGATGATGAACTGCATCTTCCTGAACTGGTGTATTGGGCATCTTTAGGCGATGTTGAACAGGTCGAGCAGGGCTTACAGGAAGGGCTGGACGTCAACTCTGCCGATGAAGAAGGCTATAGCGCCTTACAGGCTGCCGCTGAAAATGATCATCTGGAAGTGGTCAAACTTTTGGTTAGCAAAGGCGCAGATATTGCACATCGCAGTCCAAATACTGCTTTAGAGCTGGCTGAAATGGCAGGCAATAAAGAGGTGGTGGCTTATCTGAAAAGTCTGGCCGGAGGTGTCTGAATATAAAAAAAGAACCTCAATGCTGAGGTTCTTTTTTTAGTGTAGGAGCTTAGGCAGCTTCGCCTTCAAGCTCTTTTAAGATCGCTTCATTGAAAGCCGGTAAATCGTCCGGATTGCGTGAAGTAATCAGTACCCAGTCACCGGTATTGCAGCGGTGAACCTGTTCATCGACCCATTTCCCACCGGCATTTTCCAGATCCAGCTTGATGCTCTTATATGAAGTCAGATTTTTGTCTTTGATGCGCTGTGCATCAATCAAAGTCCATGGCCCATGACAGATCGCGGCAATCGGTTTGTGATTGTCGGCAAAATGCTGAATGATTTTTTGCGCATCCTGATTGATTCTCAAGGTATCCGCATTGACTGTACCGCCGGGAATCACCAAAAGATCATAATCATTCAGATCGACGTGTTCAAGACTGGTATCCGGCGTATATTGGGTGGCAGCTTTGGTATCACCTTTGACCGTCGCGACATCTTCATTTTTTTCGGCAGCATGAATCACTTCAAAACCTTTGGACTTTAGAAAATTTAAAGGCTCAGTGAGTTCATCATGTTCAATGCCTTGATTAGATGTAATAAAGAGGACCTTTTTTACCATGATTGCTGTTCCCAAAAAATGTGAGGATTTTTAGCTTAACAACAAGGGGATTCTTACAATGTTGGAGTTTTAGCTCGGAACTGTTAAGCAATGATAAATAAAATAATAGGCAGAAAAAAAAGCCCCGACATCCTGTCGGGGCTTTTTCGTATCTCGTGATTTAGGTATAACTCCTGTCGTACCTCACGTCCTGGTGTTGCGATGTTCTTCTTGTTTTTAGGTCTTCGGAGCATCCTGCTCTCTATGTTTATAAAGTAATACACATCCCGGTAACGCACTAGCAGCAGATTGCGGTTATTGCTGTACGCTTTGGCTTACATCAGCGCAGAGAAATTGAGCTTTGTAGGCTTAACCGGTTGTATTGCATTAAAAATGTATATCTAGACCGATATAAGGACCTTTAAATTCCAGCTGTAAGTCTGGACGTTGATCCTGCTCAAAATCTACCTGCATGATGCGATAACCGATTTTGGCACCGACATCGACCAGCAGATTATCAATGAAATCATATTGCAGTTCCGCCTGTACGTCGGTCTTACGGGTATCACTGCCGTGACTGTAAACTGCTTCCGCTTTGGCACTCATACCGGTAAATGGCAATTTAACCCCGGCTGTTGCATAGAGCAGTGGACTATATTCATCCAGATCGTATTGAGTGAAAGCGCCGGCAGTCAGGTTTTTTACCGTACCATCCAGATTGGTTAAACCTGCACCTATATCCGCATGCACAATGGTATCCAGCAATTCGTAATACAGAATATAGTCAATATTGTTCAGCTCGATATCTGAGGCATTGACAGGAGAACTCTGTTCGCTGGTGCTGTCCAGATTGACGTATTTAATCTTGGCATTTGGCAATAACGGTACCGGATGTTCTACAGCGACAGATAGTTGTGCTGTACCTTGTCGATCCAGCTCATGCTTGAAATTGTTATCCTGGCTATAGCCGTCAAAATCCCAGTAGCTGAGATCCGCTTTCACGCCAATCACATCTGCATGACTGAGCGTACTGAGTCCAAAACCGAAGAATAAGGTGGTGAGTATTTTTGCGCGCATGGCTCTATTCCCTAAAGCTTTATTAAAATTGGAGGTGTCTGGTTACTTAAAAACATCTTCTTAATATGGAGTAGCAAGTGCATGATATAGAGAATTTCAAAAATGTATATCCTTGGATTTTGCAGGACAATAAGATGGTAGCGAGAAGCACACAACAAGCGAAAGAGTATGCATTATATGTCGCCGGTCAGGCCGTTCAGACGGGTGAATGGCTAGAGGTCAAGCATAAATATAACCACGAACTGTATGCCCGTGTCGCCTTGGCAGATGCCAACATACTGGAACAGGCGATTCAGTCTGCCGTAGATGCAGAAGCTGAAATGGCCGCCTTGGAGCCGTTCCAGAAACAGAAAATTCTATTGCATTGTGTACGCCGTTTTCGTGAGATTCATGAAGAATTGACCGAAATTCTGATTGCAGAAGGGGGCAAGCCGCGTAAAGCAGCCGAAGCCGAAGTTGAACGTCTGATTAATACTTTCCAGATTGCCGCAGATGCCGTGACCCAGATTGATCAGGGACGTATGCTGCCTTTGGCCGTGACTGCAGCAGCATCCGGCTATCAGGGCATTGTGAAACAGGTGCCGATTGGTGCGGTGTCTTTGATCAGTCCGTTTAATTTTCCTTTAAATCTGACCGCGCATAAAATTGCTCCTGCGATTGCAGCCGGTTGTCCCTTTGTGCTGAAACCGCCGAGTCTAACCCCGATTTCTGCCTTAAAAATTGCCGAAATTCTGGCGGAAACCGATTTACCGCAAGGTGCCTTTTCGGTATTGCCCTGTCCGCGAGAGCTGGCCGATCTACTGGTCACTGATGAGCGTTTTAAATTACTCAGTTTTACCGGTTCCGATGCTGTGGGCTGGGATATGAAAGCGCGTGCCGGACGCAAAAAAGTGGTCTTGGAGCTGGGTGGCAATGCTGCTGTCATGATTGAGCCAGATACCGAAATTAACGATGCCTTGATTAACCGTCTAATTGGCGGGGCGTATAACCATGCCGGACAGGTGTGTATCAGTGTGCAACGCATTTTGGTGCATCAGCAGATTTATACTGAAGTGAAGGACAAACTGCTGGCGAAACTGAAAACGATTAAAGCCGCTGATCCGAATCTGAGCACAACCTTGGTTGGTCCGATGATCAAGGAAGATGAAGCCAAACGCCTGAAAAAATGGCTGGATAAAGCCGTGAAAAAAGACGCGAAAATCCTGATTGGAGGCGAATTGAATGGTGTGATGTTCGCACCGACCTTGCTGGAAAATGTAGACCACAGTCTGGAAATCTACCGTGATGAAGCCTTTGGCCCGGTGGCAATTCTGGAAGCGTATGCTGATTTCGAATCCGGTATTGCCTGTATCAACCGCAGCCGTTTTGGCTTGCAAGCTGGAGTGTATACTCAGAATCTGAACAAGATGCTGTATGCCTGGGATCATCTGCATGTCGGCGGTGTCATTATCAATGATATTCCATCTTTCCGGGTCGATAACATGCCTTATGGCGGGGTCAAAGATTCAGGTCTGGGTCGTGAAGGAATTCAGTCAGCCATTCGCGACATGCAGGAAGAGCGCATGCTGGTGATTAAAGCCTAAGTTTAGAATACTCATCGCTTCGATATCACTAGCAGCTTGTTTTAAATCTGCTTGTGATATTTAAACCGGTTTTTAAAGAGGTCAAAATTCCATGAGAGAATTTGATTTCCCATATCACGGCTTGGTCATGTGCCTTAGTATGAGCCGTTTCATCATTAAATAATGATCTAAAAACAGATGCTGGATTGGAGTCTTGGAATACATTTTTTAAAACAGCGACCCTGTAGTAAAACTTAAGAAAAAATATATTCCAAAAAGTTTGTCAATATATAACTTGTTTAATCTGGCTTATTTCGCAGAATTATTGAACGCTTAATTCGAATAGATTATAAATAACGAATATTTTAAGCAGAATTTACAGAAAAAATTTAAAAAAGTCAGTATTGTTGAGTCATCTACAAGGTCAGTTTTTCGATCAGACTTTAAGCAAGATGTAAGACCTGCTGACCTGTTTGTACATTAGAATTCGACGCCCACAAGGTGCCCTCTAATTCAAACACCCAAAATTATTGAAAATACTTCTTTTTTTGCTTGCGTCATAACCATAACAAGCAGCATCTGAAGGGGTTAAAAGTTTAGGTGTTCTATGACAGAAACTCGTGAGAATTGGTCCGCACGATCAGGATTCATTATTGCAGCGATTGGTTCCGCCGTTGGCTTGGGGAATATCTGGCGTTTCCCTTATGTTGCCTATGAAAATGGTGGCGGGGCATTCCTGATCCCTTATCTGATTGCGATTTTCGCAGCAGGTTTACCTTTATTGTTTTTAGACTATGCGGTCGGACACAAGTTCCGCAAAGCGCCGCCTATGGCCTATAAAAAACTCATGAATGCCGAATCTCTGGGTTGGTGGCAGGTCATGGTCACTCTGGTGATCGGGATTTACTATGCCAGCGTCTTGTCCTGGGCCGGCAGTTATATGTTCTATTCCTTTGGACAGCAGTGGGGCACAGATACCCAGGGCTTCTTCTTCAATACTTACCTACAAAATGGTGAGGGTCTGACTCTCGGTTTTGTACCTGTGCTGTTCTTTGGTCTAGTGGTCGTTTGGGCAGCAGTCATGCTGATTCTTTACGGTGGAGTACGCCGTGGGGTGGAACTGGCGAATAAAATCTTTATGCCATTGCTGGTGATTTTATTCACGATCCTGGTGATTCAGGCAGTCCGTTTACCGGGTGCAGTCGATGGCTTAAATGCTTTCTTCACGCCAAACTGGGAAGCGATGGCCAACTATAAAGTCTGGTTAGCGGCCTTTGGTCATATCTTCTTCTCACTTTCAGTGGGCTTCGGGATCATGTTGACCTATGCCTCTTACTTGAAACGCAAAACTAACCTGACCGGTTCAGGCATTGTGGTGGCATTGGCCAACTCGTCTT
This sequence comes from Acinetobacter sp. RG5, assembly GCF_031844265.1. Taxonomy (GTDB): domain Bacteria; phylum Pseudomonadota; class Gammaproteobacteria; order Pseudomonadales; family Moraxellaceae; genus Acinetobacter. The sequence continues at coordinate 9,273 of NZ_JAUZUV010000006.1, forward strand.
TTGAAATTCTGGCGGGTATTGGTGTCTTTGCCGCGCTTGGTTTTATGGCATTCAGCTCAGGTGCGAAAGTTGAAGATGTGGTATCTGGCGGTATTGGTCTGGCCTTTATTGCGTTTCCGAAAATCATTTCCAGTTTAGGTGCAGGTGGTGACCTGTTCGGTTTCCTGTTCTTCGCTTCGTTGACGGTTGCCGGTATTACCTCGATGGTCAGTATCCTGCAAGTTCCGATTGCTGCGTTCCAAGACAAACTGGGCTGGTCAAAGAATAAGTCAGTAACGATTATTGCTGGTGGTTCAGCGGTGATTTCTACCCTGATGTTCTCGACACATAGTGCGATTACCTTTGTCGATATCATCGACTACTTTGCTAATAACATCGGTATTGTCGGTGGTGGTCTGTTATCGATTATTCTGTTGTCGTGGTTCCGTCGTCCATTAATGAAACAGCTGGAAGGCCATGTGAATGAGTTTGCCAGCGTGAAACTGGGTGCCAGCTGGAACTTCATGCTGACGGTGATCACGCCGTTGTCATTATTGCTGGCATTGGGCCTGACCCTGAAATCGATTATGGCAGAAGGTTATGGTGGCTATGCTGCCAGTACCCTATGGATGGTAGGTGGAGGAGTGATGGCATTCTTTATTCTGGGTGCCATTCTGTTCAGCCTGATCAAAGACCGTCACAGCTAGGAGAGCGACTATGAATACATCTGCACTAATCATGATGATCATCTCCATCGTTTTATTATGGGGTGGTCTGGTACTGGCTGTGATTCATCTGGCAAAGAATCCGGAAGAACCAGAAGACTAAAAATCTTCACATAAACCTACTGTTGCCATAAACGGAAGTCATTATCATCCTTGATGATAATGACTTTTTTAATGGCTGATGCTTTGACATGATTTCCGTTTCAGATGGACAAGTCTATACAGCCTTTGCCGTGACTTTATTTGCCGGGCTGGCCACCGTGGTGGGTGGGGGACTGGTATTATTCTTAAAAAAACCTAATTTCCGTTTGCTGGCCTTTGGTCTGGCCTTTGCTGCCGGGGCCATGATCTATGTCTCTTTAACCGAAATTCTGAACAAATCGATCGCGTCCTTTAGCTTAGATTTTGATGAAAAAACCGGTTTTGCCTTTGGCACTTTTGCTTTTTTACTGGGCGTAATTCTGGTGTTGTTGCTGGATCGTTTTGTGCCAAACCCACATGACACTATTGAGACCCATTCTGCCAAGGGCGTCAGTTCACCCCAATTACTGCGTACCGGCATGCTGACCCTGTTTGCGATTAGCGCACATAACCTGCCGGAAGGGCTGGCGACGTTTTTTGCCACGCTGGAAAGTCCTGCTTTGGGTGCGCCATTGGCAGTCGCGATTGCGATTCATAATGTACCAGAAGGCGTGGCGATTGCCCTGCCGGTCTATATGGCCACCGGCCGTAAAGATTATGCGCTCTGGGCCAGTTTGGTTTCCGGACTGGCCGAACCATTAGGGGCAGCGCTCGGGTATTTTATTCTGGCACCTTATATGAGTGAAACCGTCTATGGTCTGATCTTTGGCGTGATTGGCGGGGTGATGGTTTATCTGGCGCTGGATGAATTATTGCCGACGGCAAAGCGCTATTCTGAAGGGCATGAAACAGTCTATGGATTGGTGAGCGGCATGGCGGCATTGGCCAGCAGTCTGGTGATTTTTAAGTTTATTCAATAAGCCATATATTCACTAAATCACGCGCCATAAAAAAAGCAGCTTGCGCTGCCTTTCATTTTAAACACATGACTTATGCAGTTTTTTCTATACGGCAATAGAAGAAACCGTCGCCTTGATCTGCTTTCGGCAACAACTGACGACCATGAATCTGTTCGATACCCCAATCGGCTTCGATTTTGATTTCTTTGGCATCGGCATGGGTATTAAAAAACTCGACCATCTGCTGTTCGTTTTCGGCTTTCAAAATTGAACAGGTGATGTACAGCAAAGTACCACCGACTTTCAGTTGCTGCCACATATTTTCCAGAATCTGCTTTTGCAGCTGTACCGTTTGCGGAATATCTGTGGAATGACGCAGTAAACGGATGTCCGGATGACGACGGATCACACCAATTGCAGAACACGGTGCATCCAGCACGATACAATCCACCGGCTCCGGCGCTGTCCAGGTGATCGCATCAGCCGCGATAATTTCAACGTCGGCATATTCAGTTAATAGTAAACGTTCCAGATTTTCTGCCACACGGACTAAACGTTTGGCATCTTGGTCAATGGCATACAGTTTTTTCGGGCTATATTTTTCCAGGATATGCGCGGTCTTGCCACCCGGAGCGGCACAGGCATCGACCACCACTTTGCCTTCAAGGTCAGGAACTAAGGTCGCACACAGCTGGGCATGTTCATCCTGAACCGAGAAACCGCCGGCTTCATAGCCCGGCAGGTTCGGAATATGGACATTCTGTTCCAGTACAATCCCGACTTCAGACAGGGTGCAGGCACGTGCTTCATAGCCTTCTTCTTCCAGAATTTCCAGATATTCATCACGGCTGACCTGATTGACATTGACACGCAAGGTGAGCGGTGCAATCTGTTTCAAGTCATGTGACAGTTCGGCAAGCTGTTCCGGCCAGTCTTTCTTTAAACGCTTGTAAAGCCAGCTTGGCAGGCCAGGTGCCTGATTTAAAGCCAGATCAAATTCTTCTGTTTCACGTGAAACACGACGCAGAACGGCATTCACCAGACCGCTTAAAGGTTCAAAACCGAGCTGTTTGGCTGCAGTGACGGTTTCTGAAATTGCAGCATGCGCCGGAATACGGGTACATAAAATCTGATACAAACCCAGATATAAGCAGCTTTCTAAAGCCTGATTATCAAGAGGTTTGGTTAATAATGGCAGGGTAATGGCTTTCAGGCCGTGCCACTGACGTAAACAGCCCAAAGTTAACTCGTGATATAGACCACGGTCACGTTCAGACACGATGTTGATATGTTGATTGAGTACAGAAGCAAGTGATTGGCCGTTTTGTACAGCCAATAGGGTTTTTACAACTTGCGCGCGCAAATTCAAGTTTTTAGCTGATGATTGAATTTGGCTCATGCGAATTTATATCCTACCGATAGTTTTTGAGTTTGATTAATTTGAACAGCATTCAGGGCTTTGCCGCCTGGCCATTGCAGATTGGTGATGCAAATAGCATGTTGATCGCCACACATCACATGCACGCCGTCTTTATCCAGGGCAATCACTTCACCAGGCAGGGCATTGCTTGTCTTTTGCGTGGAAAGCGAGGAATTCCAGATGCGTAAATTGTTGCTGTCATCCAGTGGAGTAAATGCCACCGGCCATGGATTAAAAGCACGAATATTACGGTCAATGGCTGTTGCAGGCTGGGTCCAGTCAATTTGTGCTTCAGCTTTTGACAGTTTATGCGCGTAAACCGTCAGGCTTTCATCCTGGACTTCGCGAATCTCAAGATAGTGCTGTAAGGTCTGTTCCGATTCAAGCACGGCCACAATCGCCTCAGCACCTTGCAGCGCCAGTTTGTCATGCAGGCTGGCAGATGTATCTTCGGCGCTAATCGGGCACAGTGTTTTATACATCATATCCCCGGTATCCAGACCGGCTGCCATTTTCATAATGGTTACACCGGTCTCGGCATCGCCAGTGGCAATGGCACGCTGAATCGGGGCTGCACCGCGCCAGCGTGGCAACAGGGAACCATGAATATTCAGGCAACCATATTTTGGCGTATCCAGAACCACTTGTGGCAGGATCAGGCCATAAGCTGCCACCACCATCACATCTGCATTTAAGGCTTTAAGTTCCGCTTGCGCCGCCAGACCTTCTTCAGTCGATGACTTGAAATGCAAAGGCTGATAGACCGAAAGATGATGTTCAAGCGCTAACTGCTTCACCGCAGATGCCGTGAGCTTTTGTCCACGTCCGGCCTTGCGGTCCGGTTGAGTATAGACCGCCACAATTTCATGTTCGGTTCTAAGCAACGCAGCCAATGCAGTCGCTGCAAATTCTGGTGTGCCTGCAAATATGATCTTCACACATGAAATTCCAAATAAACTTAAAAGCTATTATAAGCCAAAAGCCAAATTTCAGCCTAATCGTTGCAAAAACTTATCCGAGAAGCTTGGTGAGTGCTTGAATTTCAGTGGAATTTTTATATAAAAAAAACTCATGCAAATTGTAAAAATTATTCATGAAAGTTTTGTATTGTCCTGATGATGATGGCGGTATAGTAGATTTCATTAAGAAATTTTTATCGTCAGATCATCCAAACCTCTCGATAGACATTTTTGCCTGCATCTACACTCAAAAGGCCATCTTGTAAATCAAGGGCTTGTAGTATGATAGGTTTAAAATTCAACTGATTTAAGCTCTTTGTCAGTATGATTTAGCCAGAGTGGATCTGCCCGATTCACTGCAAGCTCAAACTTTGTTGGAAATATAAAATGCCTGACTATCGTTCAAAAACATCGACACACGGAAGAAATATGGCTGGCGCACGCGGTTTATGGCGTGCTACCGGCATGAAAGATGAAGATTTCGGTAAGCCGATTATTGCGGTGGTGAACTCGTTCACCCAGTTTGTACCGGGTCATGTGCATCTTAAAGATCTGGGTCAGCTGGTGGCACGTCAAATTGAAGCGTCAGGCGGCGTGGCCAAAGAATTCAATACCATTGCGGTCGATGACGGCATCGCGATGGGTCATGACGGCATGCTGTATTCATTGCCTTCACGTGATCTGATTGCAGACTCGGTCGAGTACATGGTCAATGCCCATTGTGCCGATGCGATGGTGTGTATCTCGAACTGTGACAAGATCACCCCGGGTATGTTAATGGCTTCAATGCGTCTGAACATTCCGGTGGTATTTGTCTCTGGCGGTCCAATGGAAGCGGGCAAGGTCAAAATCCGCGGTAATGAAAAAGCCATTGATCTGGTCGATGCCATGATTGTTGCAGCAGATGACAGCTTCACTGATGAAGAAGTCGCAGAATACGAACGTTCTGCTTGTCCAACTTGTGGTTCATGTTCAGGCATGTTTACCGCAAACTCGATGAACTGTTTGACTGAAGCACTTGGTTTATCGCTTCCGGGCAATGGTTCAACACTGGCAACCCATGCCAACCGTAAAAAATTATTTGAAAAAGCTGGTCAACTGATTGTTGAATTGGCGAAACGTCATTATGAACAGGAAGATTACAGCATCTTGCCACGTTCAATCGCAACCAAAGCGGCATTTGAAAATGCAATGACTTTAGACATTTCCATGGGTGGTTCAACCAATACGGTTCTGCATCTGTTGGCAGCAGCACACGAAGCTGAAGTCGACTTCACGATGACCGATATCGACCGTTTGTCACGTAATGTGCCGGTACTATGTAAAGTTGCGCCGGCGAAACAGGATGTCCATATGGAAGATGTACACCGTGCCGGCGGCATCATGTCAATCTTGGGTGAACTGGATCGTGCAGGCTTACTCGATACATCTGTTCCAACTGTTCATGAAAAAACACTGAAAGATGCCTTGGATAAATGGGACATCATCCGTACTGAAGATGAAGAAGTGTATCAATTCTTCAAATCAGCGCCGGGTGGTGTACCGACTCAGACGGCATTCTCGCAAGACCGTTATTATGCACGCTTAGATGGCGACCGTGACAATGGCGTGATCCGTAATGCAGCCAATGCATTCTCGCAAGATGGCGGCTTGGCAGTACTTTATGGCAATATCGCACTAGAAGGCTGTATCGTAAAAACAGCGGGTGTGGATGACTCAATCCTGAAATTCAACGGGACTGCACGTGTGTTTGAAAGTCAGGATGCTGCGGTTGAAGCAATTCTGGGTGGTAAAATCACTGCGGGTGATGTCGTCGTGATTCGCTACGAAGGTCCACGTGGTGGTCCGGGTATGCAGGAAATGTTGTATCCAACCAGTTACTTAAAATCAAAAGGTTTGGGTAAAGACTGTGCTCTGTTAACAGATGGCCGTTTCTCGGGTGGTTCTTCTGGTCTTTCAATTGGTCACGTGTCGCCTGAAGCTGCAGAAGGCGGTGCGATTGGTCTGGTTGAAGATGGCGACCGTATCGAAATTGATATTCCAAACCGTACCATTCACCTAGCGGTGGATGATGCAACTATGGCAGCACGTCGTGAAGCACAAGAAGCCAAAGGCTGGCAGCCTGCTGAACAGCGTCCGCGTAAAGTGTCTAAAGCACTGAAAGCGTATGCGATGCATACCACCAGTGCCTCGAAAGGTGCGGTACGTGATATCTAATTTGTAATTTTACAGATTTTAAAAGCACTCCAGACGGGGGTGCTTTTTTATTAATTGTTGAAAATAGCACGGTCGCATTTTACTTTGTGATTTTGCAATAATATTGCGTAGACAATGTTTTACTTTTGACAGCGCAAAAGTAACAAAACGCCTTTGTTTTCCTGATGCAGCATCCTTGCTGCACAGGAAAACAGCGACATCCATGTCGCTTCATCATGTGATCTGATTTGGGTAGAAAAATAATAAATGGATTAATGGGATTCGCAGAGTACAGAGTGTTGCTTTCATGTGTAGTCTGCTTTCTATACAATGACCTTAAAATAAATTGTCCAAGACCGAAGCTTAAAATTGGTCATCGCCCAGGAAGAGAATAATGAGTAAAGATAATATCCGCGAGCATTCAGCCCCCGTTTATGAAGGCATTGAAAATGCACCGGCGCGTTCCATGATGCGTGCTACCGGTTTTAAAGATGCCGATTTTAAACGGCCATTTATTGGTATCGCTTCGACCTGGGCCAATGTCACGCCTTGTAATATGCATATTGATGGTCTGGCCAGAACAGTCGAGCAGGGCGTGAGTGCTGCGGGCGGCAAAGGTATTATCTTCAATACCATTACCATTTCTGACGGAATTTCCAACGGTACGGAAGGCATGAAATATTCACTGCTATCACGGGAAGTGATCGCAGACTCGATTGAAACGGTCGTGGGTTGTCAGGCTTATGATGGGGTCATCGCGATTGGTGGCTGTGATAAAAACATGCCGGGCTGCATTATGGGACTGGCACGTCTAAACCGTCCCGGTCTGTTTATTTATGGCGGTACTATTAAACCGGGTGAAGGCCATACCGACATGATTTCGGTATTTGAAGCAGTCGGTCAATATGCCAAAGGTGAAATTAATGCGATTCAAGTCAAGCATATTGAAGAAGTGTCTTTACCGGGTCCGGGCTCCTGTGGCGGCATGTATACCGCTAACTCGATGGCCTCTGCGATTGAAGCACTCGGTATGAGCCTGCCGGGCTCCTCTGCGCAGGAAGCAATTTCGGATGACAAACAAATCGACTGCGCCCGTGCCGGTGAAGCAGTCATGAATCTGTTACGACTGGATATCAAGCCACGCGACATCATGACCAAGGCTGCTTTTGAAAATTCGATCAAGGTCTTGATTGCACTGGGTGGTTCGACCAATGGGGTACTGCATCTTTTGGCTATGGCACATACCGCAGGGGTGGAACTGAGTCTGGATGATTTCGTGCGGATTGGTAAAGATATTCCGGTGGTGGCTGATGTGCGTCCATCGGGTAAATATTTAATGTCAGAACTGATTGCGATTGGTGGAATTCAGCCGCTGATGAAACGCATGCTGGATGCCGGCATGCTGGATGGGTCCTGTTTAACGGTCACAGGTAAGACGCTGGCAGAAAACCTGGCCGATGTGCAGGACTATCCGGAAGGTCAGCAGATTATTCTGCCTTTTGATGCGCCCGTGAAAAAAGATTCCCATCTGGTGATTTTGAAAGGCAATCTGTCGCCGAAGGGCGCTGTGGCCAAGATTACCGGTAAGGAAGGTCTGCATTTTGCTGGCCCGGCACGGGTCTTTGAAGGCGAGCAGGGTGCCATGCGCGGGATTCTGGATGGCGAAGTCCAGCCGGGTGAAGTGGTGGTGATTCGTGGCGTCGGCCCTAAAGGTGGTCCGGGCATGCCGGAAATGCTGAAACCGACTTCTGCGATTATTGGTAAAGGTCTGGGCGCTTCGGTGGCTTTAATTACTGACGGACGCTTCTCTGGCGGCAGTCATGGTTTCGTGATTGGTCATGTGACGCCAGAAGCTTATGAGGGCGGCCCGATTGGTCTGGTGCAAAATGGTGATCAGATTTCGATTAATGCCGAAACCCGGGAAATGACTTGGCATGTCGCGGAAGAAGAAATTGCTGCACGTCAAGCGGCCTGGACCAAACCTCAGCCAAACTATACCCACGGTGCGCTGGCTAAATTCGCCAAACTGACTTCAGGTGCAGAAACCGGGGCGGTCACTGACCTGAATCTTGACCTCTAATCCATTGTTAAACATTGAACATTTGCTTATGACTTGATATAAGTTTTTACAGCATGCAGGGCTTTGGCTTCTGCGATCTTAAAAATAGATTATTCTGCGCAGCTTCTCATATGTTGAGCTGCGCACCGTCATTGTTGTCGAGGCCGATCTCATGTCCCTGTTACGCCGTTGGTTTGATCCAATCCGATCGAGTTGGTTTTACCAAAAACCGACCCGTCAAACGGTGTTATCTATTCAAGATGGGCTGAGTATCCATTTAAGACTGGATGATGTGTACAGTTATCTGGCGGTACAGCAGTTGCCCCAGCTCGAAGAAATTTTAAGTCCAGAACTCAAGCCGCTAAAAGTCATCATTTCCAGTGAGCATGCCGAAGCGCCGAACCAGATGTCTTTTGATGAATGGCAGCACTACACGATTAATGATGCAAAAATCTTGTCAAAACAGCATCGTTTCAGTTTTCATGATACGCCGGAATTACCGAGCGCTGAGGCCTTAAAACAGGCCGAACTGATTTTGCGACATACGCCGCTGCGTGGACAGGATTTCCTGTATTTGCTGGAAGATGTCTTCCATATGCTGTGGCAAAAACAGACCGGAAAATTACGAACTCTTTATGCCATGGCCAGTCGCCACCATCAGCCACAGGATTTTCCCGAACGTATTTTTGACCAGACCCCGATTCTGGCCAGCTATTTCAATTTAGGCGGTCGCCAGTATCAGGCGGTCGATGACCTGTTGCGTTTGACCCGGCGTCTGGAGCAGCAAAAACTGCTGACCGGTAATCCGATTTTTATGATCGATCACATTGAATGGCGTGAACATCTGATCAGTGATGCCGAGGAGCTGAACGAGATCCAGTCGATGGATCCGGAACTGGACTTGTATATCGCGCTGGAAGATCCGATCTCCTGGCTATTGCTGGCCTATATCAAGGAAGAACTGGCGGATTATTATAATATCCAGCTGAATGTCTATCCCTTGTCCTATCGTGGACGAGATGACTTTGACTGGAGTCTGGCCACACGGTTATCCAAACGGACGGAAGTTGAATTCACTCCGTTCTGCCGACCGACCGAGCAGGCGATTGCGCCAATGGCACAATTATTTTATAGCTGTCCCGAGGAGCAGCGGATCGAGGCGATGTACCAGATCTTGCAGGCCGTCTGGACCCGTGGTGAAGACCTGTCTTATGCACCCCATTTCAAACGTTTGCAGCAACAGTTAAATATTGTCGATCTGACCCAGGACGATATTCTGGTCAAGCTGCAGGACAATGATATGCTCTGTGAAATGAAGTCGCAGCCGAATTTTCCGGTACTGGAACTGCGCATAGATGATCAAAGTTATACATTTAATAGCTTATATCGGGTCTGGATGATTGAAAGTATTTTCAGTAATGTGTTAGAAGAAAAGTATAAGAGTAATAATCAAACTGAAAGTGAACTGAAAAAACATGGAAAAGATCAAAGCTGAATCACTAGAACATGCACGTCAACAGATCGATGCCATTGATACAGCTTTAGTTGAGCTGATCGCTGCGCGTCAATTTTATGTTGATCAAACCACCCGTTTCAAAAAAACCGAAACCGATTTACAGTCACCGGAACGTATGGAGCAGATTGTAGAAAATGTCAGAGCTCTGGCGCAAAAACAAGGTGTCGATCAGGAGTTTATTGAACATCTCTATCGTGAAATGTTTCATTATTTTATTCAACGTGAACTGAAAGAGTTTCGTCCTTAACCAGGCACATGCGTTAACAGTAGCCTTGCGGGGTTTGTTGTTATTGCACTGGCTATAAATTTGAACCCTATCAACATAAAAAAAGCAGCCTAAGGGCTGCTATAAATTTTCAAGTTTTACGGTTATTTTTTATCGGCCAGACTAAAGAACCAGTTCAGGAACAGTGCAGCAAACGTTGCCGTACCAATACCACCCAGATTGAAGCCACCAAAAGTCAGGGCAAAATCACCCGTACCTAAAATAATGGTCACCGCAGCCACCATCAGGTTCTTGTTCTGCGAAAAATCGACCTTGTTCTCAATCCAGATTTTGGCACCGGCAATGGTAATCAGACCAAAGACCACAATCGAAGCACCGGTCAGAATCGCTGTCGGAATCGTGTGAATAATCGCACCAAACTTCGGCGATAAACCCAGAAACACAGCAAAGACACCCGCGACTGCAAAGATGATGGTGGAATACACGCGGGTGACTGCCATCACGCCAATGTTTTCCCCATACGTAGTCATGCCCGGCGCACCGACACCCCCTGCCAGAGTGGTTGCAACACCATCGGCCACAAAGGCTTTACCAATATGCGGATCCAGATTTTCTCCGGTCATCGCACCTACAGCCTTGATATGTCCCAGATTTTCAGCCACCAAAATCAACGCAATCGGTGCAATGATCAGCATGGCATTGACTTCAAAAGTCGGCGCATGGAAAGTTGGTAAACCGAACCAGGCTGCTTGCTGAATGGGAAGGAAGTTGATCGCAGTGCCATAACCCATGACATTACTGAGTACAAAGTAGATCAGATAAGCCAATAACAGGCCGACCAATAACAGCAGGCGCTGTAATAAGCCACGGGTGAATACGGCAATTGAACCCATGCACAGCACAGTGACCAGGGACATCCACATATTGAAGGTATTGCCCATCACGCTTTTCACTGTGACTGGAGCAAGGTTCAGGCCAATGATCATCACCACGGCACCGGTCACTACCGGTGGCATCAGCTTTTCAATCCAGCGGGTGCCCGTCGCCATGACCAGAAAGCCCATGAGCGCATAGAAGATGCCACATGCGATAATGCCGCCTGCTGCAACGCCAATATTTGGATTCAGTCCGCCACCACCTGCATAACCTGTTGCTGCGATGACCACACCAATAAAGGCAAAGCTTGAACCTAGATAACTTGGAACCCGGCCACCGGTGATTAAAAAGAATAGAATGGTACAGATCCCTGACATTAAAATCGCCAGGTTAGGATCAAAGCCCATTAAAAAAGGTGCCAGTACAGTCGCGCCAAACATGGCAAAAGCATGTTGTACACCCAAAATGACCGTTTGTGCGGGTGGCAAATACTCTGCGGTACCTACTGGTCGTGCATCGATACTGCCCTCATAAGGGCGCCATTTGGGAAACCAACTGGACATAAAATGAGCACTCAAAAGATAAATTGTGCACATCATACTCTTGTTCTTTAGAAGATTTAATCACTTAAACAAAATTTTTGTTCAAATTAATTCTATGACTTTATTTAATATTTTACCGGTCGGTAAAAGAATACTGGGTTAAAATTAAAGTGAAATCAGTAAATTAATTTCTTATTATGAATAGGGACATCTATAAATAAATCTGATTTACTATATAAAATAAAATATTTCCTGGCTATTGACTGGTCAATAAAAAAGCACATCGCCAGGATGTGCTTTCAAATGGGAATTTTTGCTTAGCCAGTATTACGCAGACCGGCCGCAATCCCGGCAATACTGACCATCAGCGCATGATCCACCGGGGTGTTTTCGGCCTGTTGCTGTTGCAGATATAAACGGCGACGTTTCATCAGTTCAGCTTGCAGCAAGTGCAAGGGTAGCAGATACGGCTTACGCACCTTCATAGACTGATCCAGTACGCCGTTACTGCTGAGCAGTTTCGACTCGCCTTTCAAGCTTAACAAGGTTTGTACGGCATCTTGCAAACGCTGGCGTAACTCTGTTCCCAGAATTTTCATATCTTCATCCTGAGTCAGATGCGATTCATAATATAGCGCCACATGCGCGTCGGCTTTGGACAATACCATTTCCAGCATATCAATCAGGGTCTGGAAATATGGCCACTCGGCCAGCATCTCATCGAGTACATTACGTTGTCCCTGATCCAGAACTTCATTCAGTGCGGCACCAGTACCGAGCCAGGCAGGCAACATCAGGCGAATCTGGGTCCAGGCAAATACCCACGGAATCGCACGTAGGGATTCAATCCCGCCACTGACTTTACGTTTGGCTGGGCGTGAACCCAACGGCAGCATTTGTAGTTCTAGTTCTGGCGTTACCGTACGCAGGTATTTCACGAAGTGTGGATTTTCCCGTACGGTCTGGCGATAGACCTGAACAGACAGTTCAGTCATTTGATGCATCAGGTCGCGCCATTCCTGTTTTGGCTCAGGTGGCGGGAGCAGGGTCGCTTCCAGGGTTGCAGCGGTATAAATTTCCAGATTTTGCAGCGCGATTTCTTCCAGCCCGAATTTAAAGCGGATCATTTCACCCTGTTCAGTCACCCGGATCGCACCGGAAATAGAACCCGGTGGCTGAGAGAACAAGGCTTGCTGGGTTGGCGCACCACCACGACTGATCGAACCGCCACGACCATGGAACAGGGTCAATTGCACGCCATGTTGCTGGGCAACTGCGGTCAGTTCTTCCTGGGCACGATATTGGGCCCAGTTGGCCGACATAAAACCAGCATCCTTGGCAGAATCAGAATAGCCAATCATGACCTCATGTTTGCCCTGAATATGCTGTTTGTACCAGTGCATATTGAACAGGGTCGACATGGTTGCGGCTGCACCATCCAGATCTTTTAAGGTTTCAAACAGGGGAACCACCCGTAATGCCTGCTCGATACCGGCTTCTTTTTGTAAAAGCAGTACCGCCAAGACATCACTTGGATATTCCGCCATGGAAATAATATAGGCACCCAGAGACTCGCTCGGCTGTTCTGCCAGTGTGCGCATGGTGGCAAAGACTTCCTGTACATCCGGATGTTCAATCAGGCTGCCGGCCGGTTCATTCAGATGTTTAGGCAGTAACGGACGCTTGCTTTGCAATTCCTGCAGTAAAAAGTTTTGACGGGCCTGTTCGGTCCAGGTTTCAAAATTCCCCAGTCCCAAATATTCAGTAATGGCTGAAATCGCCTGGCGGTGACGGCCGGATTCCTGGCGGATATCCAGTTTTAGCAGTTCGATCCCAAAACTGTTGACTCGGTAAATAAAGTCCAGCAGGCTACCATTGGCAATTTCGGCCAGATTGCAGTCCATCAGTGAACGGTAGCAGGTCAGGAGCGGCTGTAAAAGTTCATCTTTACTTTTAATCACCAGACTGTCATCGGCATCATTGCCTTTTAATTTTTCTGCCAGCCAATGCCGAGTCGCTTTCAGGCGGGTACGGGTGTCACGTAAATATTCACGATAGGGTTCAGGATGGGGCTGGCCCAAGGCTTCGGAAATTTCCGGACTGCATTGCTGAATGGACAGTTCCCAGCGCAGGTTTTCAATATCGCGTACATAAAGGTCGGCTGCTTTCCAGCGCGACAGCCACAGTACTTCCTGAGTGACGGTGTGAGTGACATTCGGGTTGCCATCGCGGTCACCACCCATCCAGGAGGCAAAACGTACTGGTGCGACATCTAAGGGCAGGTTCTGGCCACATTGTGCTTGGACCATGCCATTGAGTTCACGGATAAATTTAGGAACTGCATTCCACAGGGTCTGTTCAATGGTGGTAAAGCCCCATTTGGCTTCATCGATCGGAGTCGGGCGATGCTGACGGATTTCATCGGTTTGCCAAGCGGAGCTAATCAGCTGTTTCAGATCGGCCAGAACGGCCTGACGTTCACGTGGCGTCAGTTTCTGCTGGTCGAATTTGGACAGGGCATTATTGATGCCATCATATTTTTGAATCAGGGTACGGCGGCTGACTTCTGTGGGGTGCGCGGTCAGGACCAGTTCAATTTTCAGTTCACAGATTTGCTGATACAGCGTATCGGCAGAAATTTCCTGCTGTTTAAATTTTTCAAATAAAGGCACCAGAGGATTGGGCGATTCTGCAGTGTCGTCAAACTCGCTCTGACGGCGACGACGTACCACATGATATTGTTCGGCAATATTGGCAAAGTTTAAAAAGTGGGTAAAGGCACGGGTCAGCGGCAGGATTTCGGCATCTTCCAGGCTCAAAAACAGTTGTTCCAGTTGTTTTTCTGCTTCGACCTGTCCATCGCGAGCGCCTTTGGACAGGGCACGGATCTGCTCGATCTGATTAAACAAATCCTGTCCGGCATGTAATTTTAAGGTTTCCCCAAGCAAATTACCCAGTAAGCGTACGTCTTCGCGTAGTGGTGCATCAATCTGTTGAATCATTTTTTTATTCCCTCACATGCATGCTTTGACTATACCGCGACTGCATGACAATCCAAGTCCCCTAGAGACAAAAGTTGCAGAGTATTGGCTGCTTTTTTAGCAACTTTTAGGCCACATACGGTGATCGGTGATCAGTCCGAAGGAAAGGAATTAATCCGGCAGGGCATATTTCAGCATAAACAGTTCAATGGCCTCGCTAATGATCTGTTGCTGTTCTGCGCTTGAAGGGGGAGGGCTGAGACCCAGCAGGATTTTCTGATGACGGGTTCCAGTCAGCAGGGACACGATCAGCTCGGTCTGTTTTTCTGGAGGATCGACTTGAATAAAGCGGTATTGCTGGGCCAAGCTAAAAAAATCATTCCAGACTGCATCCAGTTTGCTATGCGAGGCCTGATAAAACTGTTCTGCCAGAGGACTTTGCTGCGAGGCCAGTTCCATCAGCAGCAGGTCCAGCTTGATCGCTTCTGGTAAATGAATAATATTTAAAGCGCGCTGACAGGCCTGATAAAACTCCTGCGCAAAGTCACTGCTTGGCTGCAAGAGCTGAGGATGTTCATGCAGAATGGCTTCACAGGTATCCTCAATCGCACAGCTAAACAGGGTCGCCTTGTCCTGAAAATGATTATACACCGTCAGCTTGGTTACACCTGCCTCACGTGCAATCTGGTTCATGCTGGAGGCATGATAGCCATGCGCTAAAAACAGCGCTTTGGCCACGCTGAGTATGCGCTGACGCTTTTCCAGATCCTTGGGTCGTCCTACAGGTATTTGCACAATTTCTTCCAAAAAAAGTCAACACGGTCATTGCTTTGATGATTCAGTTGTAATTAGTGTGCCGGGTGGTATATTAATTAAAAAACAAGCAATTTAATATATCAGCATAGTTTGCCCTAAAAAAGACGATCAGATAAGAGCGAATAAGATGAGCAGGATTTACAGCGTATTGGCTGGCATGGTGGTGCTTTGCAGCGTGACCTTAAGCGGGTGCAGCAAAGATACTGCTGCAGCAGAACAGGAAGTTCCCTTTGTCATGGTGGCCACACCCACCACTTCACAGCATGAATTAAAAAGTTATGCCGGTGATGTGCAGGCGCGCCAGCAAACGGCGCTGGCATTTCGGGTGGCTGGACAGGTGACCCAGCGCTTCGCCGATGTGGGTGACCAGGTCAAAGTCGGGCAAGTCCTGGCAACTCTGGATGTCAAAGATGCCCAGCTGCAGCTGAATGCAGCACGTGCCCAGCTGGAAAGCGCGCAGTCTGCCACTAAGATTGCTCAGGATGAATTACAACGTTTCAAGCAGTTATTGCCATCCAATGCCGTGAGCCGCTCACAATATGACGCGATCGAAAACCAGTACAAGACCGCCCTGTCAAATCTGAAGCAGGTACAATCCAACTATGATACCGCTAAAAACCAGACTGCTTATAACCAGCTGATTGCCACCAGAAACGGCGTAATCACTGCACGCAATATTGAAACAGGTCAGGTGGTCGCTGCCGGGCAGGCGGCGTATGAACTGGCAATTGCCGGCGAGCGTGAAGTGGTGATTGGGGTGCCGGAACAGGCAATTGCTGAAATTAGGGTGGGGCAAGCGGCTCTGGTCACCTTATGGTCCAAACCTGAAGAAAAATTTGCCGCCATTGTCCGAGAGATTTCACCGGCAGCGGACCAGTCGCGTACCTTTCGGGTTAAAGTTTCCTTACGTGAAGGCAATGGCCAGATCCAGCTGGGGCAAAGTGCCCGGGTGTTTTTTCAGCACAGCCGCGACAATATGCTCAGTGTGCCGCTATCCAGTGTCTCGGCAACGGATCAGCAGGCTTATGTCATGGTGGTCCAGCCCGATCATACCTTACGTAAAGTCCCGGTCCAGCTCGGTGCCTATGGCCGGGACAGTGTTCCTGTACTCAGTGGGCTCAAGCCGGAAGACTATGTGGTGATTGGTGGCGTACATCTGCTGCGTAACCAGCAAAAAATCAATCCGATTGATCGTGAAAACCGTCGTGTGACCATTCAGGCAGGGAGTTAAGCATGAACTTTAACCTGTCGGAATGGGCTTTAAAAAATAAAGGTCTGGTGCTGTATTTCATGATCCTGCTCGGTCTGATCGGCATCGTCTCTTATTCCAAACTGTCACAAAGTGAAGATCCACCTTTTACCTTTAAAGTCATGGTGATCCAGACTTACTGGCCGGGTGCCAGTGCCAAAGAAGTATCCCTACAGGTCACTGACCGGATTGAAAAGGAACTGATGACCACGGGACAGTATGACCGCATCATGGCCTATTCGCGTCCGGGTGAATCCATGGTGACTTTTGTTGCCAAGGATTCCCTGGCTTCGAAAGATGTCGCTGATGTCTGGTATAACGTGCGCAAGAAGGTGGGCGATATCCGGCATGAATTGCCACAAGGGGTACAAGGGCCGTTCTTTAATGATGAATTTGGCGACACCTTTGGCAATATTTATGTGCTCAAGGGTAAAGATTTTGACTATGCGACCCTCAAGGAATACGCCGACCGCTTACAGCTGCAACTGCAACGGGTCAAAGATGTTGCCAAAGTTGAGCTGATTGGCCTACAAGACCAGAAAATCTGGATTGAGATTTCCAATACCAAGGCCATTCAGCTGGGCGTTCCAGTCATGGCGATTCAGCAAGCCCTGCAGCAGCAAAATGCCACCACCCAGTCCGGTTTTTTTGAAACCGGTTCAGACCGGATTCAGGTGCGGGTCAGTGGTGCATTAAACAGTGTTGAAGAATTAAGACAGATGCCGCTGCTGGTCAATGGCAAAACCATTCAGCTGGGAGATGTCGCAGAAGTCTATCGAGGCTTTAGTGATCCGGCACAGCCCCGGATGCGCTTTATGGGCGAAAACGGCATTGGTATTGCTGTATCGATGCGCAAGGGTGGGGACATCATTGCCTTGGGTAAAAATCTGGAACAGGAATTCGCCCGCCTGCAAAAAGCTCTGCCACTCGGCATGGAGCTGCAAAAAGTCTCCGATCAGCCGGTGGCAGTCAAACGCAGTATTAACGAATTTATGAAAGTGCTGGCAGAAGCGGTGGTTATCGTATTGCTGGTCAGTTTTTTCTCGCTCGGTTTCCGGACCGGTCTGGTGGTGGCTTTCTCGATTCCGCTGGTGCTGGCCATGACTTTTGCCGGTATGCAGCTGTTTGATGTCGGACTGCATAAAATTTCCCTGGGGGCCCTGATTCTGGCTCTCGGTCTTTTGGTCGATGATGCCATTATCGCCATTGAAATGATGGCGATTAAGATGGAGCAGGGTTATAGCCGTTTACAGGCGGCCGGGCATGCCTGGCGCACCACGGCTTTTCCAATGCTGACAGGCACCCTGATTACCGCTGCCGGTTTCCTGCCGATCGCCACTGCAGCATCGAGTACCGGGGAATATACCCGTTCGATTTTCCAGGTGGTGACCATTGCATTGCTGGTGTCCTGGATTGCCGCGGTACTGTTTGTGCCATATTTAGGCGATAAACTTCTGCCGGATTTCAACAAGGATTTAATTCAGAAAGCGCCGTGGTATCAGCGTCTCTGGGCACGTCTACGCAAACAGCCAGAACCTCAGCCGATTGTGCATCATGCCGGAGAACATTATGACCCTTATCAAACCCGGTTTTATCAGGGCTTTCGCCGTTGGGTCGATGCCTGTGTGACCTATCGTAAAACTGTCATTGTTGCCACGGTCGGAATTTTTATTCTGTCTATTTTAATGTTTAAGCTGGTGCCGCAGCAGTTTTTCCCACCCTCGAACCGGGCTGAAATTCTGGTGGATCTCAAACTTGAAGAAGGTGCTTCACTGAAGGCCACTGAAGCTGCAGTAAAAAAAGTAGAAGCCTTTTTATCGAAACAAGAGGGCATTGATAACTATGTGGCTTATGTCGGGATGGGTTCTCCACGTTTCTATTTACCGCTCGATCAGCAGTTGCCGCAAACCAGTTTTGCCCAGTTTGTGGTGCTGGCATCCTCTTTAGAGGATCGAAATGAAATCCGTAAATCCTTAAGTGACCAGATTCGAAAGTTATTGCCAGAAGTGCGTACCAGGGTGTCCTTGCTGGAAAATGGCCCACCTGTGGGTTATCCACTACAATTCCGGGTGTCGGGTGAAGATCTAGGATTAGTCCGTGAATGGGCGCAGAAAGTTGCAGCCACCGTGGGAGACAATCCGAATACCACCAATGTGCATCTGGACTGGGGCGAGCCGAGTAAAGTCATCAAATTGCAGATTGATCAGGATCGTGCCCGTCAGCTTGGGGTGAGTAGCAGTGAACTGGCCAATGTACTCAACAGCTCGATTTTGGGGGCAGGCATTGATCAGTATCGTGAAAAACGTGAATTGATTGAAATCCGTTTACGTGGTGCTCAGGCTGAACGGGTGGAGGTAGCATCTTTAGCCAGTCTGGCTGTTCCGACTGCGACCGGTACATCAGTACCTTTGGCGCAGCTGGCCAAGATTGAATACAGCTTTGAAGAAGGTCTGATCTGGCATCGGAATCGTTTGCCGACCATTACTGTGCGTGCCGATATTCGTAGCAAGTTGCAGCCCGCTACTGTGGTCAATGAACTCAAAGAGCCACTGGGAAAAATCCGGGCAGAGCTGCCGAATGGCTATCTGCTGCAAGTGGGCGGTACGGTTGAAGAATCTGCTCGCGGGCAGAACTCGGTTAATGCCGGCATGCCTTTATTCCTCGCAGTCGTCATGACTTTATTGATGATTCAGCTCAAGAGCATCTCACGGGCCTTTATTGTGTTCCTGACTGCACCTTTGGGCATTATCGGAGTGGTGTTATTCCTGTTAATTTTCAATAAACCTTTCGGTTTTGTTGCGATGCTCGGAACGATTGCATTATCGGGAATGATTATGCGCAATTCGCTCATTCTAATTGACCAGATCGAGCAGGATATTCAGGCCGGAGAGTCGCAGTGGGATGCCATCATCAATGCCACGGTACGCCGTTGTCGTCCGATCGTATTGACCGCACTGGCTGCGGTGTTGGCGATGATTCCTTTGTCCCGTAGTATTTTTTTCGGGCCGATGGCAGTGGCGATTATGGGCGGTTTGATTGTAGCAACACTATTAACCCTGTTTTTTCTGCCTGCCCTATATGCACAGTGGTTTAAAGTGAAAAAAAGTTTAAATTCTGTTTAAATTTGTCATAATTTCAGGTGCGAAATTTGGAAATTTTCAATATAGTAGCACCTGAGATTTTTATAATTTAAAAAAATAAGTAATTGCTGCATTGGCCGAGCTGCCAATACGGTAACGAGGTTGAACCGAACATGACTCAAGATACATTAACCAAGATGCGACGTTCCGTAGCGATGGCTTATGTCTTCATGTTTTTGGCCTTATTTACCCTGTTTAGTGGACTATTGGCTTACTGGTTCGCACGTAAAGTCACTCAAGTTGATTATGCTGAAGTCTGGTTACAGGCACAGGCGCTGTGGATCATGCGTAATATCGTGATTTATACCATTTTGGCGATCTTTGCTGCGCTGTGGTTTATTCCCCTGTTTTTCTTTGCCTGGGACAGCCAGTTATGGGTCAAAGCCTGTGTGGTGACCGGAGTGATTTTCAGCTTTATTGCTTTTATTTTCCTGATCAATGCCTGGTTTAAAGGCATCCATAAATTCTCTCAAAACAAAGCTGTGTTCTAAAGCGTATAATTTTTTTCATATTTCCCCTTGTAAAACTCGGTTTGACCCCAATTTCAGACCTCAGTTGAATATTAAACAAAATTCCGTGAGGAGCATCGCCAGACATGGCTAAACGTGATTATTATGAGGTTTTGGGCGTCGCTAAAACCGCTAGTGATGATGAAATCAAAAAAGCCTACCGTAAGTTGGCGATGAAATATCATCCAGACCGTAACCCGGACAATGCTGAAGCTGAAGAGAAATTCAAAGAAGCAGCAGAAGCCTATGAAGTGCTCTCTGATGGTGAAAAGCGCAGCATGTACGACCGTATGGGCCATCAGGCCTTTGAAGGTGGTATGGGCGGCGGTGGAGGCTTCGGCGGTGGTTTCAGCGCAGAAGACATTTTCAGCCAGTTCGGTGATATTTTCGGTGGTGCTTTTGGTGGCGGCGGTGGTCGTGGCCAGCAACGCGCGCGCCGTGGTTCTGACTTACGTTATGTGATGGAACTGACCCTGGAAGAAGCGGTCAAAGGCGTCAAGAAAACTATTACCTTTACGGCACCGGCACCGTGTGATGCCTGTGATGGTAAGGGTTCAAAAAATCCAAACGATGTAGAAACCTGCCGTACCTGTCATGGTGCTGGTCAAGTGCGCATGCAGCAAGGTTTCTTCTCCGTACAGCAAACTTGTAGTACCTGTCGTGGTCAGGGCAAGATCATCAAGAACCCATGTAATAAATGTCATGGTTCAGGTGTGTCGGATCGTCAGCAAACTCTGGAAGTCACTATTCCTGCGGGTGTGGATAATGGCGACCGCGTTCGCTTGACCGGTAAGGGTGAAGCAATCCGTGATGGTCAGTCAGGTGACTTGTACGTAGAAGTGGTGGTGCGTGAGCATGAAATCTTCCAGCGTGATGGCGCTGACCTGTATATGGATGTGCCGGTATCAATTGCTGATGCAGCCTTAGGTAAGGAAGTTCAGATTCCTACGCTAGATGGCCGTGTTAGCCTGAAAATTCCTGAAGGTACGCAAACAGGTAAACTGTTCCGCTTACGTGGTAAGGGTGTTAAACCGGTACGTACCAGCATGCAAGGTGACTTGCTGTGCCGTATTGTGGTAGAAACTCCAGTCAACTTAAGTGCACGTCAACGTGAACTGTTAAAAGAACTGCAAGAAACCATGGATGGTGAAGATAGCAAATCATCACCAAAGAAAAAATCATTCTTTGATCGTTTGTTTGATTAATTGAGTGAAAGTAAAAAAGGACGCTGAGGCGTCCTTTTTTATTATGTAGATAAGATACTCTAGATTAGAAGATGCTATTTATTGTTTGATAAGTCTCGCTTAAACATAAAAACCGCCTAAAAAGCGGTTTCTATTTTTATATTTGACTATCTAAATAGAAAGTATGAGTCCAAATTTGGAGGGTGATAGATATTTTGTAAGTGAGAAAAAAGCATCATTCCCGAAATTAAAAAGGCCAATATTGTTATTACAGAGCTATATAATCGCATTCATTACTTATCAAATTTACCAGTACAGCAGATTACTCTTATTTTGTTATCATGACAATGAAAGCTTAATCTTATTGAAATAATTATAAATTTTACTTTTTAATAAATAAAATAAATATATATATAAGAAAACTTGATTAATTAAATTTTTCGTGTATAGTTAACTTAACTAGAAAAAAGTCTTGTTTCGGTAAATCTTCTTTAAGTATCGTAGTTTTAGTCATAATCCTTCGTTTTTTTTCAGATTTTAAGTCTCATTCTTTATTATTTCAAAGTTATAATCAGTCTATAAAATGACTAAAAAATTATTAAAAATTATTAGGATATATTATGTCAAACTCAAATGTTGTTAAAGGTACTGTAAAGTGGTTCAACGAAACTAAAGGTTTTGGTTTTATTCAACAAGAATCAGGTCCAGATGTTTTTGCTCATTTCAGTGAAATTGCGAGTTCAGGTTTTAAAACCTTGCTTGAAGGCCAGCTGGTTGAATTCAGTGTAGCTCAAGGTCAAAAAGGACCGAATGCTGTAAATATTGTTGCTATCTAAGCAAGAATAAACAGTAAAAAAAGCACTTAATAAGTGCTTTTTTTATCGTTCAAATTTAATTTTAAGTTATTTTCCAAATTGGAAAAATCTTTAGAAAAACAGGATTCAAGTTGTTAAAAATAAATGATTTAATTGCAAAATCTAAAAATGGTACTGAAATTATTGTTTCGTTAATTCCTCTCAATAAAATGCAAAATACACGTCAGGGTTTAAAAAGAATTGAAGTGGGTAAAAGAGTTCTTCTTTCATCTGGAGTTGAGGTAGATTTAAACTTAGATGGTCGTACATTCTATACTTCTATAAATCAATTATTTAAGCTAAATCATAAAGTTATTTAAAGATAAAATTCAGAAACATCAATTTTTAGTGGATATTTTGCCACTTTAACTATTATTAAAGGTATAGATATGCTTAAACAAAGTATTAGTGTAAAGGATCAGTTTGGGGCTCAACACGCTATTCAAGCAACAGTCGATCATCATTTTTCTAAAACACAATCTCATTCCAATATAAAACATATCACTGTAGATGGTGAAGATATTCGTCCCAGTTTTGAAATGTGCTTTCAAAGTACCTTAAGTGGAAAAATTTTCAAAATTGTATAGACCAGGCAAATTTTGCTTTAGGTATTATTATTTTTAATAAGTTCCCGAAGAGCTAGAGAATTAATTTGCTCAATCTAAGGACTGATTTTTGTATAAGGCAAAATTGAGTCCTTTTAGTCTCAATAAGACTTAAAATCCTATCTACTCATCAATTCAAAAGTAGATCTTCACAATTAAAATTTAGTAAAAGTCTTGCATAAGAATCCCGTTAATCTAACTGAGATTTAAATCATCAAGATTTTGAGCTGACTTAATAATGGCGAGCCTAAACAGGAAAAACTGTATTGGCAAGTCGTCTGTTTAACTTCAAAAATCAGTAATCTCAGTAAATCATTTCAAAATCATAGCGATAAAATTATGAATAAGCTTATTCAAGTTATATGAGCAATTGCTAAAAACTATATGACGAGTCAAGTTGATGTATATCGTATAGCTTTGACGGAAGTGATAGCCTAACTTCTTAAGCTTGATTAAAACTCTTATCAATATCAGTGATTTCGCTCTTTGAGTATTTTCATTGATTTTTATGCAATGCAGCTTAGTGTTATTCCGCAGTTTTGCTATAGTAAGAGCAATTTTGGATCAACATCAGGACTATGTTATGTCAGCTACACCACGCATTGGGATCTTAGGTGCAGGCGGTCGTATGGGGCGTATCCTTATTCAGGCTGTGCATGAAGCCGGTTATCAATTGGCGGCTGCAGTAGAACGCCCTGAAAGTACACTATTAGGTGCTGATGCTGGCGAACTTGCCGGAATTGGCGCAACAGGTGTGAAGGTCGTGGGTAGCCTTACCGATGTAGTCAAAGACTGTGATGTCGTGATCGATTTCACTGCGCCAGCAGCGACCGTCAATCATCTTAAAATCTGCCGTGAAGCAGGGGTCGCAATCGTGATTGGTACCACCGGTATGAATGACGAGCAAAAAGCCTATTTGGAGGAATCTGCCACGGAAACTCCTGTAGTTTATGCAGCGAATTATTCAGTGGGTGTGAACGTTTCAATCAAACTGCTTGAACTGGCCTCTAAAGTATTTGGCGATACGGTTGATATCGAAGTGATTGAAGCACATCACCGTCACAAAGTAGATGCGCCATCGGGTACAGCTTTGATGTGGGGTGAGGCGATTGCGGAAACTTTGGGCCGTGACCTGAAAGAAGATGCGGTATATTGCCGTGAAGGTCATACCGGTCCGCGTGAGCGTAAGAGTATTGGTTTCCAGACCATTCGCGGTGGCGATATTGTCGGTGAACATACTGCAATGTTTATTGCTGATGGGGAACGTGTGGAAATTACTCATAAAGCGACTAACCGGATGAACTTTGCTTCTGGTGCGGTACGTGCTGCAGCTTGGGTCGTCGGTCGTGAAGCGCGTAAATATGATATGAAGGACGTGCTTGGTTTTAACGATATTCAGGTTTAAAACCGAGTTAAAATCATTTATAAAAAAATCTAAAACTAAAATAAGACGAATAAAAAATGCAAAAAATGATTTTCCTGCTCTGTGCAGTGGCGCTTGGCGCCATTGCGCAGGCCAAGCCTGTCGGGACGCCTAAACTCAGTATTCATAAAAATAATATCAAGGTCTGGACCTATCAGAATGAGCAAAACCCGGTCTTTCTCTATAAAGCTGAAACCACCTATACTGCGCCTGTTGAAAATGCCATTTCCCTCATTTTGAATGTTGAGCATGCCGTGCAATGGGTTCCCTATATGGGTAGCATCAAGGTCCTGTCCCGCGATGATAAAAAAGGTGACTTTACCCTGTATATGGTGCTGGATTTTCCATTTCCCTTAAAAGACCGTGACCTGATTGTACAGGGCAAGATGATCAAGGAAACCAATGGTCAGATCACCATCAAGAATAAAGCCATCCAAAGTGGCTATCCTTTAAACCCGGATTATGTGCGTTTAACTGATTATCAGGGCGACTGGACTTTTCAGAAACTGGTTAATAATAAGGTCAAGGTTTCAACCTATGGTTATGCCAATCCGGAAGGTTCCATTCCTTTGACCTTCGTAAATATGTTTGTGCAACAGCAGCCTTATCAGATGCTGCAGAAAATGAAGACCGAGCTGGCTAAGCCTGCCAGTATTGCGGTCTTGCCTGAAGCTCTGCAATAAAAAAGACCCAATCGCTGGGTCTTTTTAACACGTGAAAACAGACTGAATTTAAGCTGTAAAATCTGCTTTAAGTACAATCCGGTAACGGGCTTTGCCAGAATGCAGGTGTTCAATCGCCTGATTCAGCTGTGACATCTGGAAGACTTCAATTTGTGGTGCAATATTTTTACGTGCAGCAAATTGGAGTAACTGACGTAATGCCGCCGGCGAACCTGTCGGTGAACCGGTGACTGACTTGGCTCCGCCAATCAGCATGCCAGCCGGAATCTGCATCGGCTCAAGTGGTAAACCCAGCATATGTACAGTGCCGTTTGGTGCCAAAGTTGCCAGATAAGCCTGCCAGTTCAAGGTGACATTGACCGTACTGAGCAATAAATCAAACTTGCCACGCTGGGCTTTTAAGGCAGCCGAATCACGGCTATTGACCACATGGTCAGCGCCCATGGCTTTCAGCTCATCAGTTTTATCCAGATTTGAAGTGAAAGCGGTAATTTCACAGCCCCAGGCTTTCAGCAGCTTGATTGCCATATGCCCTAAACCGCCAATGCCAATTACGCCAACATGATGAATGGCCTGAATCTGATGTTTCAGGATCGGATCGAATACGGTAATTCCGCCACAGAGCAGGGGACCCGCACTTTCAGGGTCAAGATCTTCGGGTAGGGGAATGACCCATTGCCAGCCGGCACGCACTTTATCGGCAAAACCACCGGCATGTCCGACAATGGTCGCCACCTGACCGCCAGTACACAGCACCTGCTGGCCCGAAATACAAGGATCGCAATATTGACAACTTTCCGCTGTCCAGCCGATGCCAACCCGTTGCCCAACTTTCAGGCCTTTGGCTTCTGCACCCAGATGGGTAATGGTGCCGATAATCTCATGTCCTGCTACGACCGGATACACTGAAGAACCCCAGTCATTGTTAATGACTGAAATATCAGAATGACAGAGACCGCAGTATTCCACTTTGACTTCGACCTGATGCGGCTGCAGTTCTCCGGCATCGAATTGATAAGGTTCCAGTTCCGCACCTGCGGACATGGCAGCATAAGCTTGAATAATATTATTCGACATGATTTCAGCTCTTATTTAAATGCGAGGATATTGTTTTAAAGTCACAATGATTTTCATGGTCATCGACCATACCAACGGCCTGCATAAAGGCATAGCAAAGGGTGGGTCCGACAAATTTAAAACCAGCCTGTTTGAGTGCTTTAGACATCTTCTGGCTCTCAATGGTTTGAGCGGGTGCCTGACGATAATCCATAACATCATTATTCAGTCGCGGTTGCTGGGCAAAAGACCAGAGCCACTCCACCAGATTGATTCCTTGCTGTCGGAGCTTCAGCCATGCTTGGGCATTTTCCCGAACGGCGTTCAATTTGCCACGATGACGTATCAGGCTAGCATCGTCAAGTTTCAGTTGGAGTTGTTCATCTGTAAGTAAGGCGATAGATTCAATCGAATATTGAAAAAAATGTTTACGGTAGGCTTCACGTTTTCTGAGGACAGTAATCCAAGCCAGACCGGCCTGCTGTCCTTCCAGACACAGCATTTCAAACAGGCGATTTTCATCCAGCAGGGCCTGTCCCCATTCCTGGTCATGATAGGCGATATACAGCGGATCATCGGAACACCAGCCACAGCGTTGCACAGTCATGTGATGCCCTTTGTTTTTATGCTTTTATAATTTAAACATAGTCCATTGATCCTGCTGATTGTCCCAGTACGACAGTTCAGCCTGATCCAGATCGCTAAATAGAATCCACATATCTTTACCGGCCTTGTCGGCATAACCAGTACTGATCAGAAGCGCATCCTCGGTAATTTCCATCACCCAGCCCTGGTAAGTTTGACCATTCAATACAATTTTTTGTTGATTGCCTGATTCAGCAAATTCTACCAGACGATTGATCAACGCTTCTGACATGTAAATATCCTAAAATTAACGTAAATAGGGATAGGGATTGACCACACCGCGACCCTTACCCTGTAAATAAATTCCATAATGTAGATGTGGTGCAGTGTGCCGGGCATTACCGCTGTTGCCGACATAACCGATCAGCTGGCCTTTTTTGACATAGTCGCCCACTTTTAAGCCACATTTATGTCCATCCAGATGCGCATAATAATGCCAGGAGCCGCCCGGACCCAGAATCCAGACTACTTTACCACCCAAATTGTTGTTACGTAAATCTGCAATCAGGCCCTCAGTCGCGCTAAAGACTTCGGTTCCACGTGGAGCCATGATATCAATGCCTTCATGTAAACGTCCGCGACTGCGCGAAGCGCCCCAGGTATCTGATAATTCACGTGCCTGTACGCGTGCCACCGGGATGGGCAGAGAGGACGGCACTCGCATACTTTTCAGTTTTTGCACGACGATAGGATTGAGCTGTACAGCAGGGGGTTTTTTCGGTGTACTGCTACAGGCGGTTAGTAATATGGCAATTAAAGCCACCCAGGTCAAAGCAAGATATTGGCGCACGCTATTCATCCTTAAATATTGGCAATGCTCATTCTGAGCTGATCGGTTTTTTGCTTTGTCCAGACTATGTCATACATTTACCGCAGAGATCAATTTTTTCATCGCTGTTGGCAGACCGCAATCAATGGCTGTCTCTGGACGCATCCAGTTGCCTTGCAGTTCAATCGCCAGATGTTCCTGCTGATCCTGATCCACTGCAAAAACGATTGCTTCAAGCTGCCAGGTGAAGTGGGTGAAACTATGGCTGATCTGGACTTTTTTGAGGATATTTTTCAGGCCAAGTTGCTGGCATTGCTGTTCAAATTCATGTGCATTTTCAATAATCGGCAGACACCAGAGACCGCCCCAGAGACCGCTATTGGGGCGTTGTTGCCAAAGCCAATCTGTACCAGATTGGATCAGCAAGACCTGAGCAGAGCGCACCGGAACTGGTTTTTTGGCTTTCTTAAACGGTAACTCATTTTCCAGTCCTTGCTGGTGAGCCTTGCAATGCTGCTGCATCGGGCAATACAGACACAAAGGCTTTTTCGGGGTACATACAGTTGCACCCAGATCCATAATCGCCTGGGTATAGTCATGATTACGTTCAACCGGACATAATTCTTCGGCCAGTTGCCATAAAGCACGCTCATGGACGGGTTTGGACAGGTCATCTTCAATCGCGAAGAAACGTGACAAGACCCGTTTCACATTGCCATCCATAATCACGCCATATTGACGTAAACCCAGTGACATCAGGGCACCAGCAGTGGAACGGCCAATGCCGGGCAAGGCCATCCATGCTTCCAGGGTTTGAGGGAACTGCTGCTGTGTTGTCACGATGCCGGCAGCTTTATGCAGATTGCGGGCGCGGGCATAATAGCCGAGACCTGCCCAGTAGGGTGCGACCTCATCCCATGAGGCTTGACCCAAGTCCTGAACAGTTGGAAAACGCTGGATAAATCGCTCAAAATATTGCAGTACAGTTTTGACCTGGGTTTGCTGCAACATGATTTCAGAGACCCAGACTTTATAGGGGTCATCTGTCACCTGCCAGGGCAAGTCATGACGACCATGCACATCAAACCATTCCAACAGGGCATCTGAAAATACGAACATGAACACATAGCAACCGAATAAGCAGCAGCTAGTATAGCGGAATCAGCAGGGTGGGAATGTGAAAAGTGAGATAAAAACGTAGATGTTCATCGAGCTTGATAGAACTTAGCTTTCATAAAAATAAATGCTCCGGAGAGCATTTATTTTTGATCAAAAATCCGGTTAATCGTTAATTCCCCAGCGCTCATCCAGCTTCAAGGTCTTGCCTGCATAACGCGGAATAATATGAATATGCAGATGTTCAACCTTTTCCTGAAATACTTCACCATCAATAAAACCGACATGAAAACCGGCAGGCTGGTAGCGTAATTGCAGTTCATTGCGTGCCTGTTCCAATAAAGACATCAAACTTTTACGTTCTTTGTCAGTCACTTCAAAAAATGAGGCCACATGCCGCAATGGAATGATCACACAATGACCTTCGGACAATGAATTTGGTTCAGGCAACACCACACCATAATCATTTTTGGCAATGACATCATATTCGTCAAAATTGCAGTAGGGGCAGTTGGTTTCAGCCATCATACACATTCTCCTCTGGTAGGATTTATCTTCTTTTCTTCATGAAGTATCTAAAATATTCAGCCTGTGAACAAGCCGGATAGTTGTTTCTATTTATGCCAAATGGCAGTCTAGCAAGGCATACATTGCTGCCAGACCTTTTTGTTCCGCTTCTGCATTGTAACCAAGATCCACACCATTGGCTTTGGCCCGTTCATCCGCAAGCGGGTTGCTAAAGCCATGTTTGGCATTTTCAAAAACAATCACTTCATGCTCGACTTTGGCAGCATGCATTTCCTCACGGAAACTGGCGACATCATCCAGGGTTACCATGCTGTCGAGTTCACCATGTAGCACCAGGATTTCCGCCTGTACCTGACCTTCCTGAGCAGGTGCTTTTGGCGACAGAATGGCATGGAAAGTCGCCACCGCTTTTAAAGGTGCATTAGAACGGGCCAGATCCAATACGACTTTGCCGCCGTAGCAGAAACCAATCGCTGCAAGCTTATCAGCATTGACTTCATCCTGTGCTGCCAGGGCATTCAAGGCTGCTGTTGCACGGTTAACGATAGTGTCAGGATCTTCAAAAGTCTGCATCATCCACTGATGAGCCTGATCAGAATTGGTCGTGACTTTTTTATCACCATACATGTCCATGGCCAAGGCCGCATAGCCATGTTCTGCAAGTTCACGGGCACGCTGTTCGGTATATTCATTCCGACCCCACCATTCGGGTGCGACCAGTACACCGGCAACAGGGGTATCTGTTTCTGGGGCGGCAAAATAACCAATTAATGGGCTGCCATCCTGCGCAGTATAATGAATTTCGCGAGTCTTGATTGCTGCCATGCTGACGTCCTCTATTGTTGTTGAATTGCTTGATTAAAACATAACATAGCAAAACTGATCGGAATGTGACATGAAAACCTGCGATTTAAGGATACTTAAGCCCATAAAAAAAGAGAGGCCAATATAGAACCTCTCCGATTTTAGATCTGGAAAAATAGGACTTATTATTTAGTAATTTCCAGTAATTCCACATCAAAAATTAAAGTACTGTTCGGTTCAATTACATCCCCTGAACCAATCTGTCCATAGGCCAGTTCGGCCGGAATGAAGAAACGATATTTGGCACCTTCTTTCATCAGCTGTAAACCTTCGGTCCAGCCGGTAATGACTTGGGTGGTACGAAATACCACGGGCTGATTACGGGCAATCGAGCTGTCAAAAACCGTACCATCGATTAAACGGCCTTCATAATGTACACGGACATTACTATTTGCGCTCGGCGATTTACCTTTTCCTTCCTGAAGAATCTGATATTGCAAACCTGATTTGGTGGTTTTTATCCCCGGTTTTTTTGCATTTTCAGCCAGAAAAGCCTGACCAATTTTGGCATTTTCATTCGCCTGCTTTTTCAAGGCAATCAGCTCTTTGGCTTCAGCCTGACGCTTAAATTGGGTCAACACCCGCGCCATGTCTTCCTCGCTTAAAGTCGCCTGTTTCCCAGCGGCTGCCGCTTTTAAACCGGCGCTGAAGGCATCCAGATCAATGCCTTGTAAGGAGTCAGCATTACTTTTTCCCATCAGATAACCAAAGCTGTAGCCGACCTGTTCAGCCTCAGGGCTCTTATTGGTGACTTCTTTGGCAAACAGACTGCCAGAACTCAGCAGTAAAACCATCAAACTTATTTGTATTTTCATGATTAATTCTCAAAATAAAGGAGAGCGCGTTGCTCTCCTTTTCGTGGATTATTTTACTTCGATGAGTTCCACATCAAAAATCAAAGTACTGTGTGGAGGAATCGTACCTGGCACGCCCTGTTCACCATAACCGAGTTTAGATGGGATATACAGGGTTGCTTTACCGCCTTCTTTCATCAGTTGCAAACCTTCGGTCCAGCCTGGAATGACCTGGTTAAGTGGGAACTCAATCGGCTCGCCACGTTCAACCGAACTGTCAAACACGGTACCATCAACCAGTTTGCCTGTGTAATGTACTTTCACGATAGAAGTGGCTGCAGGCTGTTTGCCTGTCCCTTCTTTGGTCACTACATATTGCAAACCAGATGCGGTAGTTTTTACCCCAGCTTTTTTGGCATTTTCAGTCAGGAAAGTATCACTTGATGCCTGAGCCTGTTTGGAACTATCGACTTGCTTCTGCTGCATTTCTTTTTGGAATTGCTCATAAGCTGCTTGTAATTCTTCTTCAGTATAAGCAGGAGCGGTACGGGCATGACCTTCGCGAACGCCTGTCACAAAGCTGTTAATATCCAGCTCAGGTGGAGTTTGATGAGCGACTTCATAACCGAGTGCATAGCTGATTTTAGAAACAGCCGAGGCATCTTTAGATGCTTTTGTGGTTTGAGCAGCTGGGTTTTGAGTTGCATAGTAAACAGGTACTAGCGCGGCACCGCCTAAAAGAACAGCGACAGCAATCGGTAAGGCCTTACTCATGTATTATTCCAATCTAATGTTATCGTTGAGGTTCATTCCATCTTAGCAGAAAATTTTGAGAAATCTTGCAGAATGGGTGGTTTTTTAGCAAGTGGACACCGCAGTTATGTTGAAGTTTGAAGATATAAAAAAACCAGCAATGGCTGGTTTTTTTATTTTTCAGATTTTAATCATTGTTCGAGAATGTCTAGGAACAAAGATTGCTCTAACCGAAATTGTATTTTGCAAAGAGCTTAGTAAGAAAACAAGCTTTTTTCTAAAGGAAATTCAATTCCAATCGATGCACCACCATCATTACCACGTAAGTCTGAATCACTGATCCAGCCATTTAGTTTCAGTGGAATATCTGGGCGTAAATAATGGGTCCAGCTCACATCAACAGCTTTTAATTCATCCTGCGCTGGAAAAGCTAAATTAGTAGTTCGGTTAGACTCATTCAACTTGGCAAACAGCACTCGAGCATTAACACGATTGAGGCGATCGAAACGAATATCACCACCCACAGAAACCATTTGACCATCACCACCCATCGCATGTGCTAATGGGTAACCATGCTGATAAAAACCATCGGTATAAACATGGTGGTTATATGAAATACCATCAGCACTACCATTACTACGGGTATCTGTCCATTCAGTATACAGCTGGAAAGGCATATTATTATAACTAGAAGAATAATCGACTCCAGCCAAATACATTTTTTTGGCCGGTAAGCCACCTGCTTCGTCTTCACCGATATATTGCGCATAGATATCCATTGGTACTTGCACCAGTGATTGTAAGCTTAACCGTGCATCAAAACCGGCAATTTGGTTAGACTTATCATCATCACTGTTATCAAAGTTATCATTGCCTTTTATAGCATTCCAGAGTGTAGACAGGCTTTCTGAACGGTCACCACCACCCCATTGCATAGCACGCGATGCACCCAGCTCCAAATAGGGTAAAGGTTGTGCGGTGACACGTAAGCCAATCAGTTTGGCATCAGGTACAGCATCGTAGTCATCCAGTTGTCCGGCAAAGGCTTGATATTGCCAAGGTCCAATCCAGGAGAGCCATTTGCTTGCAAAAGCATGCTGTTCGGCACGCTGCATGGTCACACCATACACAGGACGACTGGCATCACCCCGAATTAAGCTGCCATCATGACCAGGTCCCCAGTAGGTCGGAATTTGTCCAGCAATCAGCCATTGATTCCATAACTTACCTGCGAGGTAAGACCCTTCAACATTCACATCTTGATCATTATCAATCTGGGGATCTTTTTCGGCATTTACGCGAAGTCTGGCATCCCAATTTTGATTGCCTGTATTTAACTCTATACCCGCTTGGTATTGCGCTTTTTGCTGGTCGCCAAAGACTTGAGGAATATTTTTTTGATCTGTCTCTGCAAATAGTGATGCTTTAAGTAACTGGTTGTTGGTATTCAAATGAGCCATGACTGAATCAATGACTCTTTGCTGATTATTATTGCTGACTTGGGCCTGAGAAAGGGCGCGTTGGATTTCATCACTACTCATTGGCCAGGTCGAAGTGCTAACTTGAATCACACCTTGCTGATTTAACCAGTTTAAATCGGTGCGCAGGTTTTGGTCATTTAAAACGATGCCTTGAGCAAAGGTTAGTGAGGAGCTTAATGCCAAGCTGGCGAGCAGTGTTTTAGGTAACATTTTTGTATATTCTCAGGAGTTTTAAACTGTAACCAAGATAGGGTTTTTAGTTGATTTTTTCAACAATGAACATGTGGAATAAATGTGATAGAGAGAACTATCACACCCTGCCTCTAGCAAGGTGTGATATCAAAGTTTACAATGAATTAGTCATTGTCTTTATTTGCGGTATAAGCATAGGCATAATTATAACCATAGCTACCTGCTGCCCCTTGTTGTACATCATTTAGAATCACGCCATTGACTTTGACATTGGCCTGTTCAAAACGATTAACAGTAATTTCAAGTTCTTTAATTTGCGTTTTAGCATGACGGGCAATCAATAAATTCACGCCTGCATATTGCGCAATAATGATGCCATCGGTCACCGCAAGCACAGGTGGCGTATCAATCAGTACATGATCGAAATGAGCAGATGCCTGATCTAGGAAAGTTTTGAATTGATCTGTACTTAATAGTTCAGACGGGTTAACCGGACTCTTACCACGTGTCACAAAAAACAGGTTATCTACAGTTGAATTTTGCACCACCTCTTCATAGCTATTTTGGTGATTCAATAATTCTGCTAAACCTGGTTGCACTTCGGCATTAAAGTACTTATGTAAATAGCCACGACGTAGATCACCATCAATGACCAGAACCCGTTTTCCCCCTTGCGCTAAAATAGTAGCAAGGTTAGTGGTAATGAATGATTTTCCAATTTCAGGTGCAGGGCCAGAAATTGCAATCACATTATTGGTCGCATTCATTAAGGCAAAATGAATTGCTGTTCGCATGCTACGGAGGCTTTCAATCGCGATATCACTGCTATCTTTAACCGCAAGAATAGGAATATTCTTTTTCTTCTTCAATAGGTTAATGCGGCTTTCTTGAATAACAGAGCGCGGTACAGTGGCATAGACTGGCAGATCAAGCTCATTTTCAATTTGCGCTGCGTCTTTAATGCCTGAACGCATCATATTTCGTAATAGTGCAATTAATACTCCAATAAAACCACCAGCAAAAATTGATAAAATTATTGTAATTAATGACTTAGGTTTAATTGGCTTAACGGGTTCAACAGCTTGGTCAATAACTCTGACGTTACCAATTTCACCAGCCTCTGCAATTTTCAATTGCTGATAGCTATTTAATAGTGCGGTATATAGTTCAGTGTTTACTTTTACATCTCGATATAGCTGTAAATATAATCGTTGTGTTTCTGGTAAACGTTTAATCGATTGTGTCATTTCTGAAGTTTTTTGATTAATTTCAGAAAGTTGAGCATTGATCGCCGACATAAGAGGGTGGTCAGGGGTATATTTTGAAGAAAGTTCCGCTTGCTGTTGTTGTAATTGGATTTTCATCTTTTCCAGTTCAACATTTTGCTTTAACATTAACTCGGCTTCTTGAGTTACATCAATAGTATTGTATTGCTCACGGAAACGGTTGAACTTGATTTCTGATTCCTCAAGTTGCTGTTTAAGTTCCGGCAGCTGTTTGTCTAGAAAATTTAAAGTTTGTTTAGATTCTAAAGACTTGCGTTGAATATTTTGTATTTGATAGACGGATAAAATATTATTCAGAACTTGAGTAATATGTTTCTTATCATTGCCATTATAATTTAGACCAATAACACCGGAGTTTTTCCCTCTCTCTGCTACACCATAGTCATTTTTTAAGAACTGCATTGCTGTAGGTAGTGCAAGTTTAGTAATAGTAAATGTTTCTTTAAACGGAGATTTGCTAAATATAGCGACTTCCCAAAGTCCCTTAGAGTCTATGGTTTGATTGCTGGAATTCAATTGACCTTTAAATATCACTTCATCTTTATAAGAGAAAGTAAACTGGTTGTTATCCGTGAATTTTAACTCTAATTTTTTATCTAGATAGTAATTTGGAATTTTTAATGTTTTGATTAAGAAGGCTTGATTTTCTTTTTGG
This sequence comes from Acinetobacter sp. RG5, assembly GCF_031844265.1. Classification (GTDB taxonomy): domain Bacteria; phylum Pseudomonadota; class Gammaproteobacteria; order Pseudomonadales; family Moraxellaceae; genus Acinetobacter. Next base: position 44,334 of record NZ_JAUZUV010000006.1, read on the forward strand.
AAAACCACCATATCCTTTTTATAAAGAACTTCAGCTTTGCCATTTTTAATCAGACGATTAAATAAAGTATTACTATTATCTTTAATTTGGATATCAAGGTGCAAATTTTGAATCGTTTGTCCCAAAATCATGCGTGAGTTTAATATTTCAATCTCAGCATCTGCGGGAGATTTCCCCCCCATTCCCCCTGGAATAGCATCACTCAACCCACCCAAAAGGGCAGCAGCTCCAGCGCCTTTATTATCCTCTACCAGAACCATTGCATCAGCAGAATAAATTGAGGGAGTAACACGTAAATAAAGTAATGCGAAGGTTAAGCTCAATACGATACAAAGCGCGATCACTTTCCATTGTGCAATTAACGAAAAAAATAATTCTTTTAAGTCAATGGTATCGTCATTAGTACTTGAATTTTGATTCATGGATAAACTACTAGATAAAATTAAATATGTGATTGCCAATCCGAAACATAAGATTCGATGTTATTACATGTTTCTTCAAAAAATGCTTGATCAAGCTTATAAGGATCGGGAACATTATGACCTTGCCAATGTCCTAAACGAAATACTTTACCTTTAGCAAATGGCCAAGTCTTTTCTATATGTTTTTGTTGATTTGAACTCATCACTAAAATTAAATCTGCGGTTTTGAGTAAGTGGCCATCAATTTGTTTTGCGACATGTGAGCTTATATCAATTGATTTTCTTGCCATACTTGCAATGGCCTTATCATCAGCACTATGGCCTACCATGGCAGAAAGACCAGCAGACTCAATATGTAAGTTAGGATGATTTTTCTTGAGAAAAAACTCACCCATTGGACTACGACAAATATTTCCCACACAGACGACTAAAATATTCCGAATTTGCATATTTTATTTACCCAGTTGGTCAAAGCTATAGAGTGCACTAGAGAACGGAATAATCTGGTTGACAATACGTTGCCAGCGCGTTAATCCAGTCGCATCAATATAAACGATGTCATTTTTTTTCATTTGGAATTGATTGGCTAAGCCTAAATTACCAAAACTGCTTAAATTCAAGTGATACACAGTGGACTGCTTGGTGGCTAAATCGGTGCGCATTACATAGATTTTAGCCGCACTTGCGGAATAAGGATTAATCCCTTCACTTTCACCCAAAACATCACTTAAGGTCATACCTTGTTCACGTAAAGCCAGGGCTTGGCTTTTACTTGACTCACCCATAACATAAAGTTTTTGATTCTGTTTGGTATTCACAAAAATAGTATCATTCGGTTGAATCAGTAAATTATGTAAAGATAGGCCTTGTTTCTCTAGTTGTAGTACATTGAGGTCAAAAGTTTGACCCTCCCGGATCAATTGAATATTGGTATTGTCACCTGTTTCAGTATTAATACCACCTGCCTGTCCGAGTGCTGTATAGATGCTAATGGGCTGATCATTTAGCGTATATTGGCCACTACGCATGACTTGTCCATTGACAAAATAGCGACGACCCTCATAAGACAACACCCGAACCACCACATCAGGATGTTTCAAATAACGCGCAAATTGACTGCGTAAAAAACGATTGGTTTCAGCCAGTGTTTTTCCGGCTACCCGTACCTGCCCCACTAAAGGTAATTGTATGTTGCCACTAGAGTCGATGGGATAACCTGCAGCTTTTACATTTGAAATATCTTGAATAGGGGGCGTAATTTCTGGGTAGGCCCAAAGTTGAATTGAGAGAATATCCCCTGAACTCAATTTATAGACTTGTTGATGCTTGTTAAATAAGTGAAAAATAGTATTGGAATTCTGAGCGTTATTGAGTTCGATACGAGGAATATTGTCTTGCGTAATTTGTATGACTGAAAGCTCTGCGCCTTGATCGGTTCTGTAATTACCTTGAGGAGGCAAATCATAGGTTTGTAAACCGGAAGTAAGCGTACAACCAGAAAATAATATTGAAATAGTGAATAAAATGGATGTGCCTTGATACTTCACATTCAAGCCCTTAATTTTAATACATCGTTATTAGGAAAGGATTGTAGTGCAAAATCTAATTATTGAATATCTTCAAAACATTTTTAATTTACATTTTTAATTTAATTTTTTGATTTTTATATTTATTTTTTTATTTTTTTGATGATTGGTTAAAATTTAATACTGTATTAATATCTTTTTTTTAATTTATGTCTACAATAACTGCAAAATTTTATACTCCTGTTGGTAAAATTCTTAAAAAGACATTTAAGGTCATATAAATGAAAATTCTTGTCACTGGTGGCGCCGGTTTTATTGGTTCAGCAGTCATCCGTCATATTATTCAACATACCAATAATCAAGTTTTTAATATTGATAAATTGACTTATGCAGGAAATTTAGAATCGTTAAAAGAAATTGATCAACACTCGAACTATGAGTTCAAACAAATTGATATTTGCGATACAGAACAAATTACAGCTGCAATAGATGCATTTCAGCCTCATGCAATTATGCACTTGGCTGCAGAGTCACATGTAGACCGATCAATTGATGGCCCGGCAGCATTTATTCAAACCAATATTGTGGGAACTTATACTTTATTAGAAGCCGCTCGAAAGTATTGGATGGAGCTTGACGCCGAAGCTCAGCAAAACTTTCGCTTTCATCATATTTCAACTGATGAAGTTTATGGTGACTTAGAAGGCACGACAGATTTGTTTACAGAAACAACTTCATACGCGCCAAGCTCTCCATATTCTGCCTCTAAAGCCAGTTCGGATCATTTGGTACGTGCTTGGCATAGGACCTATGGTCTGCCAGTAATTGTGACTAATTGTTCAAATAATTATGGTCCGTATCACTTCCCCGAAAAGTTAATTCCATTGGTGATTCTAAATGCACTGGATGCTAAACCTTTGCCTGTATATGGTAATGGTCAGCAAATTCGGGATTGGTTATTTGTAGAAGATCATGCACGTGCTTTATATAAAGTGGTGACCGAAGGTGTAGTGGGTGAAACCTATAATATTGGTGGTCATAATGAAAAGCAGAATATAGAAGTGGTCAAAACCATTTGTAAGATTTTGGATGAGCTAAAACCACAAGCCAACGGTCAAGCGTATGCGTCATTGATTACGTTTGTAAAAGACCGCCCTGGGCATGACTTACGCTATGCAATTGATGCCACAAAAATTCAAAATGAATTAGGTTGGACACCTACGGAAACTTTTGAAACTGGAATCCGTAAAACGGTGCAATGGTATTTAAATAATTTAGACTGGTGTCATCGAGTGCAAGATGGCAGTTACCAACGCGAAAGATTAGGTGTAAATTCATAATGTCAAATACAACAAAAGGTATTATTTTAGCGGGCGGTTCAGGTACACGTTTATATCCGATTACTAAAGGGGTATCTAAGCAGCTATTGCCTATTTATGACAAGCCAATGGTGTATTACCCACTTTCAGTGCTTATGCTTGCAGGTATTCGTGAAGTACTCATTATTAGTACTCCTGAAGATATTGATGGATTTAAGCGTTTATTGGGTGATGGTGCTCAATTTGGTATTCAGCTTGAATATGCCGTCCAGCCTAGTCCAGACGGTTTAGCACAGGCATTTATAATTGGTGAAAGCTTTATTGGAAACAGTAATGTTTGTTTAGTGCTTGGCGACAATATTTTTTACGGTCAAGGTTTTACCCCAATGCTCCGTCAAGCCGTCGCACGTCAAAAAGGTGCAACGGTATTTGGCTATCAGGTGAAAGACCCTGAGCGTTTTGGTGTAGTTGAGTTTGACGAACAAAAGCGCGCAATTTCTTTAGAAGAAAAGCCTAAACAACCTAAATCCCACTTTGCAGTCACCGGTTTGTATTTTTATGACAATGATGTAATTGAAATTGCCAAACAAGTAAAACCATCTGAGCGTGGAGAGTTGGAAATTACCACAGTTAATCAGATGTATTTAGAGCGCGGTGATCTAAATGTAGAATTGCTGGGACGTGGTTTTGCATGGTTAGATACAGGGACACATGCGAGCTTACTTGAGGCAGCGCAGTTTGTAGAGACTATTGAAAAACGTCAGGGTTATAAAGTGGCGTGTTTAGAAGAAATTGCCTTGAATAATGGTTGGCTCAGTAAAGAACAGGTTTTAAAAATTGGTCAGAGCATGAGTAAAAATGATTATGGTCAATACATAATTTCATTGGTGAATGAATTAACATGAGTTTAATAAAATTAATTGATTTTCCGAGTTTGGAAGATCAGAGAGGTGGGCTAGTTGCGATAGAGTCAAATCTATCAATTCCGTTCGAAATCAATCGTTTGTATTATATTTTTAATACAACTAATCAATCACGTGGCTTTCATGCGCATATAGATTTAAAGCAAGTTGCTATATGTGTAAAAGGAAGTTGCCGTTTTATTTTAGATAATGGTAATTCTAGAGAAGAAATAATCCTAAATTCACCAACGCGAGGACTTTTTATTGAAGCTTTAACTTGGCGAGAAATGCATGATTTTTCAGAAGATTGTGTTCTGCTTGTGTTGGCAAGTAAGCATTATGATGAAAATGATTACATTCGTGATTATAAAGAGTTTTTAAAGGTATCGAAATGATTGTAATAGCTGGAAAAAATGATATTGCGATACATGGCTTATTTTTAGCTCTTGAAAGATTTGAGTTAGATGAAATTATTGTAGTGGTTAATAAGAATGATCATGGTGTGGACGGTTGGCAACGTTCACTGCTCAAACTCGCAATAGAAAAAGGTGTGAAAATTAAGACCTTAGAAGAAATATATAAAACTAATATAAATTATTTTCTTTCACTTGAATTTGATCAAATAGTTAAGCCTAATAAATTAACTACTGACAAGTGTTATAATATTCACTTTTCAATACTACCAAAATATAAAGGAATGTATACATCAGTTTGGCCTATATTATATGCGGATAGGGAGGCTGGTGTTACGTTACACAAGATAGATCATGGTATTGATACTGGTGACATAGTAGCTCAAAAAACATTTAAATTAAGTGAAAATGATCGAAGTCAAGATTGTTATAGAAAATATATTGAAAATTCCAAAATTTTACTATCAGAATGGTTTAATAAAATAATTGAAAATACTATTCAACCGGTAAAACAGGATATGATAAATTCAACTTATTTTTCTGCAAAAACAATAGATTTCAAAAAATTAGAAATTGACTTTAATAAAACTGCTTGGCAGATAAAGAGACAAGTATACGCGTTCAGTTTTCGCCCATATCAGTTATTAAATTTTAAAAATAAGAAAATATCAGATGTAATAGTAATGGATGAAAAATCAACATTTAAACCTGGGACAATACTTCATGAGGGTACAGATTACACCCTTCTATCTACTATAGATTATAATATAGCTATTTTTTATGAAGATTTAGAGGGTTTGTTAAATGAAATTCCATTAATAGATGTTGATTCTTTTTCTAAAAAACTTGTTAAAATTCTAGGTGTTAATGATAGAAACTCAAAGGGGTGGTCGCCAATAATTGTAGCTGCTTATCATGGGAGAAAAGATATAATTAGTTTTTTACTTGAAAATGGTGCAAATATAAATGATAGAAATTATCACGGAACTACAGTGCTCATGTATGCAAAAGATTTTGCTTTAAAAAATAATGATAATGCATTCTTAAGCTTCTTAATTAAAAAGGGTGCGGATCCATTTTTAAAAGATTGGTCTGATAAAACTATATATGATTATATTACGCCTGAACAGGTTGAATTATTGGGATTATAGCTTTGAATATTTCTTTTCTTGATTTAAAAAATATTAATCAACAATATCGCAATGAGTTAATAGAAGCTTGTAGTCGTGTTGTTGATTCAGGTTGGTATATTGGTGGTAAAGAGCTAGAAAGTTTTGAAAGTAACTTTGCTGAATATTGTGGTACACAGTTTGCAATTGGAGTCGCAAACGGCTTAGATGCATTGATTCTGACACTACGTGCATGGAAAGAGTTAGGCAAACTTAAAGATGGAGATGAAGTTATTGTTCCATCGAATACGTATATTGCTAGCATTCTTGCCATTACAGCAAATAACTTGACGCCAGTTTTAGTTGAGCCAAATATTTCTACCTACAATATTGATCCTATAAAAATAAAAGAAGCAATAACGGCTAAAACCAAAGTGATTTTACCTGTCCATTTGTATGGTCAATTGGCAGAAATGCCAGAAATTATGCAAATTGCTAAACAACACAATTTATTGGTTTTAGAAGACTCCGCACAAAGTCATGGGGCACAAATACAAGGTAGAAAAGCAGGAAACTGGGGGGATGCTTCAGGTTTTAGTTTTTATCCTGGAAAAAATTTAGGTGCACTAGGTGATGCGGGTGCAGTTACAACCAATGATGCAGAATTAGCGACCATGTTAAAAGCATTGCGTAACTATGGCTCGCATGAAAAGTATAAAAATTTAGTTCCTGGTGTGAATAGTCGATTAGATGAAATTCAGGCAGCGATGCTAGATGTCAAGCTCAAATACTTGGATCAAGAAACTCAGCACAGACGTCATATTGCGAGTTTGTATTTGAATGGAATCAAAAATCCGCTAATTCAACTGCCATTAGGCGATGTTAATGCTGAATCCTATATGCAGCATGTTTGGCATTTATTTGTAATTCGCACTAATCAGCGTGAAGCTTTACAACAGTATCTATTAAATCATGGTGTTCAAACATTAATCCATTATCCAATTCCACCCCATAAACAACAAGCGTATAAAGAATGGAATAATTTGAATTATCCAATTTCTGAGCAGATACATAATGAGGTACTAAGTTTACCTATGGGGTCGACACTGTCTGCAGTAGATGCAGAAAGAATTATCGCTTTATGTAATCAATTTCAAGCCTAATCCATGAATTTGCTAAAAACCAGTGCATTAAACGGGGTGGCTGTTTTAATTAAAACAGCCACCATGTTTATTTTAAATAAGATTTTAGCTGTGTATGTTGGTCCTGCGGGCTATGCAGCAATAGGACAGTTTCAAAACTTTATTCAAATGATTACCACCTTTGCAGGTAGTGCGATTAATACAGCAGTCATTAAATATACTGCCGAATATCATGAAGAAAAGACAAAGCAAATAGAGGTTTGGCGAGCAGCTGGCAGTTTAGTGCTTATTTTTAGTTTTATTTTTTCTATTATTATTCTTATTTTCCAAAAGCAATTATCACTTTATATTTTTCAGACAGTAGAGTATCAATCTGTTTTTGTTTGGTTTGCAGTATTTTTAGTTTTATTCAATTTAAATGCACTTTTTTTAGCCATTTTGAATGGTAAGAAGGAGATTTTAAAATTAGTTATTGCAAATATTGCTGGAAGTATACTTTCTTTGTTAGTAACGAGTGTTTTAGCTGTTCAATATCATTTATATGGTGCTCTAGTTGCACTTTCAATTTATCAATCCATAACTTTTTTTGTAACGTTGTTTTTATGTTATAAAGCCAATTGGTTCAAAATTTCATATTTATTTGGACGCATTGAGCCACAAATTGCTAAGAATTTTGCGGCTTTTGCGCTTATGGCGCTAGTTAGTGCAATTTGTGTACCCTTGTCTCAAATGGCAATCCGTTCTTATTTATCTCAAGAGTTTGGTTTAAATTACGCTGGATATTGGGAAGCGATGATTCGCTTAAGTGCGGCATATTTGATGTTGGTTACCACAACACTGGGAGTTTATTATTTACCTAGATTGGCCGAATTGACGCATTTAGATGAAATAAAGAAAGAAGTTTATTCAGGTTATAAGTTTATCTTTCCTTTAGCTGTAGTTGGCGGTTTGTGTGTTTATGTTATGCGTGACTGGATTATTACTTTATTGTTTAGTCATGCATTTATGCCAATGCGTGATTTGTTTTTATGGCAAATGATAGGAGATTCACTTAAAATTGGCAGTTGGATATTATCCTATTTGATGCTAAGTAAGGCGATGACAAAGTTGTTTGTCACCACAGAAATATTATTTGCTTTATCTTCTATGGGATTGACTTATGTATGTAGTAAGATTTTCGGTTTTGAAGGTGTTTCGATTGCTCACTTAGTAAATTATGCTTTGTATTGGCTGGTAATGGGCTATTTTATATTTGGGACTTTAGAGAGTCAAAGAGGTTAAATTGAATCAGAGTAATCAGCCATTGGTTTCAGTAGTTATTCCTTGTTATAACCATGAAAACTTTGTACAAGATAGTATTCAAAGTGTAATTGATCAAACTTATCAAAATATTGAGCTAATTATTATCGACGATGGATCAAAGGATGGCTCGGTAGAAAAAGTACAAGAAATGCTCCCTGCTTGTAAAGAGCGGTTTGTTAGATTTGAGTTCAGACACAGAACAAATAAAGGATTGAGCGCAACATTAAATGAGGCTTTAGAGTGGTGTGAAGGCGAATATTATTCGGCTTTTGCTTCTGATGATATAATGTTATCTCAAAAAATAGAGGTGCAAGTTGGATTTTTTAATGAATCATTCAATAGTAATATTTTAGGTGTTTTTGGCGGCTATGAGTTAATAGATCAATACAATAATATTTTGAATACTTCATTAAAAAAATACGAAGAATATGCTTTTAATGAAATTTTTATGCATCAATTTGAATTGCCTGCTCCTTCTTCATTATTAAAAATTTCTAAAGTTAGAGAGATAGGAGGGTATGATCCAAATATTAAGATTGAAGACTGGTATATGTGGCTTAAAATGACGGAAAGTGGAGGGAAATTAGTATATCTACCGAAAATACTCTGTAGATATAGATCTCACCTTAATAACTTTTCAAAAAATATAGAAGTTTTGCAGATAGAGAGAGAAAAAGTAGTGAATAGCTTTAAACACTATGATCTTTATGATAGGGCAAAAATTAATATAAATTGGTATAAAGCAACAGATTGCTCGAAGGTGAGTAAAATAGAATCTATTAAGGAGGGATTTAAGATTGTTTTTAATCGCCCTTCAGAATTAATTTCTAGAAATTTTGTAAGATTCTTATATTATTTAGTTTGTAAGTAGAGTTGCTCTCATTATTTTTAATTTATTTATATTAGTAATATTAAGGTTGAAATATGAAACTTTCAGTAGTTGTACCAATGTATAATGTGGAAGATTATATAGAAAGATGTTTAATTTCTCTTATTAAACAAAACATAGAATTAGATACATATGAAATAATAATAATAAATGATGGATCATTAGATGATTCTGTTAATATTGTAAAAAAATATCAAGAAAAATATAAAAACATTGTGTTAATAGAAAAGTTGAATGGTGGACTAAGTTCGGCAAGAAATATAGGATTATTAAATGCTAAAGGTGATTATATTTGGATGGTTGATTCAGATGACTCAATTAAAGAAAACTGTCTGAAAGATTTGTTGAATTATGCTTATAAAAACGAAATAGATTTTTTAAGCTTTCCAATGAATGATATTTACTGTGAGAAGGTTGTACTTTCAAATATACATAATAAGCCTAATGATAAAGTAGTAACAAACCTTGATTACATTAATAACTACCAAGTTGAATACTCAGCTTGCTGTTTTATGGTAAGGAAAAACATTTTAGAATCTTATAAAATTCAATTTATTGAAGGAATCTTACATGAAGATATTGATTTTGTAATACGATTATTAGAATTCTGTCCTAGAGTTAGCTCATTTAATTTTATGGGAGGGGTGTACAATTATTTTGTGGGTAGACCAGAATCAATTACAACAACAAAAAATTATAAAAAATATTGCAAATCGTTGGAAAGCTTTTATATATCAATAGGTTTTTTGCAAAGCAAATACCCAACAACATCCGAAGGGTATGCTCAGGCAGCACAACTATTTATTAATAATATGAAGTGTTATGCCTTGTCATATTTATTATATTACCCACTTCCGTACAAAGATCGTATGAGATATTATAGTAAATATACTTTATTAAATATTAATTCTATCGGATGTACAAGTTATATATCTTGGAAACTAAAATTAATGAAAAATATTTATAGAAATCCTTTTTTTTATAAATTGTTGCTTAGATTTGTATCAATATTGAGAAAATAAAATGAATTATTTTTTTTCAATAATAGTGCCAGTTTACAATGCACAAAACTATATTGCTCAATGTGCACGTAGCTTATTTGGTCAAAATTTCAAAAATATTGAATATGTTTTTGTAGATGATTGTTCATCCGATAACTCCCTAGAGATTTTGAAAGAAGTTTTAAAAGAATTTCCTGATAGATATACTAGTGTTAAAATCATTAAAAATCATAAAAATATGGGTGTGAGTTTTACTAGAAAAGTTGGAATGGAATCAACAACTGGACAATATGTTATACAAATTGATTCTGATGATTGGGTTGATTTGGATATGTGTAATGCCTTTTATAAAAAAATTAAAGAAACAAATGCTGATATTATATGTTCAGATTATTATGAAAATTACCTAGGACGACAGGATTATATTGAACAAAATTATGGTAAAGATGTGGATTATTTTAAAGCTATTTTGGATGGTAGGCTCCATGGGAGTTTGTGTAATAAAATGATAAAAAGATCATTGTTTGTTGATAATAATATTTATCCTATTCTAGGCTTTAATTTATTTGAGGATAAGTTTGTTTCATTGAGATTATTTTTCTTTTCAAATAAAGTTGAATATATTAATTCTGCTTTTTTGCATTATAGACAATACGATAAATCATTTACTAATCAACCTGTTAACGAAAGTCAAATTTATGATACAATTTTCTTTATAAACGAATTACAAAAATTTTTCGAGACTAACAAATTACTCTCAATTTTAAATAATGAATTTTATGGATGTATTCTTAATCATAAAAAAATTTTTTTACTTGATGAGCAGTATTTTTACTTATGGGATAGTTTTTATCCTGAGGCTAATAAAATTAAATATTTATTAACACTTAAGTCTTATTCTTTGATTAAAAAAATTATTACTGCTCTAACTTTATTGTTTAGCAAGAAAATAATGAAGTTTGCTTATACTATTCATAAGAAAAATAAAGGTTTATAATTATGTATAAATTTTTAAACTTAGATAATGCAGCAAAGCTTAATATTATTTATTTTGTCGTCTTTACTTTTGCGATTATTATCTTGCCATTTTCTCCTTTCTTTTCTTATATTTTATTTTTATTAAATCTACTTTTATTTTCTTATAAAATTAATAAAATTTTTCTTGTTATTTCTTTTATTTTATCTGTTTTTTCTCAATTTTATATTTTACACTCTAGAGCTTATGTCGTTGAGCTGGAGTTTGATTTAACTAATTATTATTTTGCTTATTTAGATTTATCTAGTTTATCTATTTCTCAGGTTTCTAATAATAGTATAGAAATTGGTTGGTTTATTATTTATAAGATAATTGCACTAATAAATAAAAATTTAAGTATTTTTGATTTGGCAGTTATTAATAATTTAATTTGTGTTTCTATATTTTTGATTTGGTTGCTAAAGTACGGTGTTAGAAATATCGGGCCTGAATACCTTGGTTTTGTTTTGGGACTTATTGTTCTTTTTATGTGGCCAAATAACTTTGCTTTCTTTCAAAGACAATCTATTTCTGTTGCTATATTATTGTTTGCGATTTCTAATATTAAAAATCAAAAATATTTTTTATTTTTTTTAATCTTATCTTCTTTTTTTCATATTACTTCACTAATTATGGGTTTAGTTTATTATGTTATAGTAAACTATAATTTCAATCATTTTGTTTTAAAAACTATTCTTATTTTGGGTGTTGTTAGAATTTCTTTTGAAACTTTATTAATTTATTTGTTCTCTGTTGTGGAGATTCCTGATTTGTCGCGTAAAATAAGTTTTTATGCGGAAAATCATAATGGATTTTTTTTGGCATTTTCTGAAATTAGGTATTTCCCTTTGTTTGTTTTTATTTTTTTATTTTATAATAATATAGAATCAGAGTGGAGAAGAATTATAATATTTTCAGCTTTGTTTTATTTGTCATTATTAGGAATACAATTTGCTTCTGGTCGATTTAATTTTATTTTAATATATTTGTATGGTTATTTTTTATGGATTGTAACTAAAAGTAGGCCTTATATACTATTGATTTTTGCATTGTCCTATTTTATTTTTGATGTGATTTATAAATCTGGATATATTTTTTATATTAACGACACTTTTTGGCAGAGATATCCTTTTTTTAGTTCAACGCCTTTTTATTATTTGAGTTTCTAATTTTATGAGTTATATTAAAACGATCGTAATGATAGGCACTACAGCTGGATGTTTTTACGGTTTTCGTGCCGATCTTATTAAAGAATTAGTTAAAAAAAATGTGAAAGTTTATGCTTTCACTATAGATCATCAAGTATCTGAATTAGAAAAAATAGAAAAGCTAGGTGCTATACCTGTATTCTATTCACTTAACCGTGGTAGCTTGAATCCTTTATCAGACTTATATGCTACATATAAACTATCTAAACAAATTAAAGAGTTACAGCCAGATTTAGTATTCTCATATTTTACTAAACCTGTGATTTATGGTTCTTTAGCTGCTAAGCTTTCTAAAGTAAAAAAAATTATTGCTATGCTAGAAGGTCTAGGCTCACCATTTACTGTTCACCCGCATGGACAAAGTCTAAAAATTAAACTGATTAGATTTATACAAGTTTCTTTATATAGGATAGTTTTTCCTTTTATTGACAAAATTGTTTTTTTGAATAAAGATGATCCAGTTGATCTTATTGAAAATAATAAAATTAAGTTTAAAGCTAACTCTCCTGTTGTCTTAGGGCCTATAGGACTAAACTTAAGGGATTACTCTTATACTCCTTGGAACACATCTAATGAAATTTCTTTTATTTTTATAGCAAGGCTCTTAGCAGAAAAAGGAATTTTTGAATATGTGGAAGCAGCTAAAATTGTCAAAAAGAAATATCCACATATTATTTTTAGGGTAATAGGAGGGCTTGATTTAGAAAATCCTTATGGCCTAACTCAAAATCAATTAGATGAATTAATTGAGAGTAAGACGATTGAATATTCAGGTTTTGTTACAAATGTGGATGACTACTTAAAAAAAAGTGCAGTGTTTGTTTTACCTTCTTATTATCGCGAAGGCGTCCCGAGAAGCACACAAGAAGCAATGGCAATAGGACGCCCAGTCATTACAACAGATGTCCCTGGTTGCCGAGATACTGTCATAGACGGTGTAAATGGTTTTTTAGTGCCCAAATGGAACCCACAAGCATTGGCAGACAAAATGAATTATTTCATTGAGCACCCAGAGCAAGTTCGTATGATGGGCGATCAAAGCCATAAAATTGCGACTGAAAAGTTTGATGCAGAAAAAGTAAACCAGCGCTTATTAGAAATATTGGGAATTTAAAAATATGAAGGTCTTACTCACAGGCAGTAACGGTTTCCTCGGTCAATACTTATCACAATTTTTGGCTGAAAAAGGCTATTCTGTTTTAGCGCATACCCGTAAAGCCCAAACATTTGATCATCCAAATATTAGTAATATCAATTTTGATGTGAATGATAACTTAGACAACATTGATCTGAATCAGGTTGAGGTTATTATTCACTGTGCAGGTCGTGCGCATGTCATGAATGAAACTGCTGCATCGCCACTTGAAGCATATCGCCAAACCAATGTACAAGGCACATTAAACCTTGCACAAAAAGCGGTAAAAAGTGGCGTTAAACGCTTTATCTACTTAAGTAGTATTAAAGTGAATGGTGAACAAACTACGACACAAGCCTTTCACCCCAATGATGATGTCCACACAGATGATCCGTATGGTTTATCTAAATATGAAGCAGAACAAGCTTTACTTGATCTCTCTCAACGTTCAGGTTTAGAAGTGGTTATTATTCGTCCCGTCCTCATTTATGGCCCTAATGTAAAAGCCAACTTTAAAAGTATGGTGAACTTGGCAAGTAAAAAAATCCCTTTACCGATTGGTTGTTTAGACAATAAACGCAGTATGGTGAGTGTCTATAACTTGGCTGACCTGATTTATACTTGTATGACTCATCAAAATGCGAACCGTGAAGTATTTTTAGCCAGTGATCAGGATGACATTTCAGTCAAACAATTATTTGAAAAATTAGCAAAATACCAAAATAACCAATTGCTAATGCTGCCTGTACCAAAAAGCTTGATCAGTTTTCTGGCAAGTTTGGTGGGGAAAAAAGCAGTGGCTTCACGTTTATGTTCAGAACTGGTGGTAGATACCACTAAAAATACACAGCTTTTAGGTTGGACAGCACCGTATAATGTCGATACAAGCCTAGAAAAAATGTTTAACACAGCGCATCAAAACTGAGCCTAGTCACAAATGTCCATGCTATCCCTTTTTATTTTCTTTTTACTTGCGTTTGCGATGACCTATTTTATGCGCGCCTACGCCTTCAAGAAAAATATAATAGACAACCCCAATGAACGTAGCTCCCACAGTGTACCTACGCCACGTGGAGGTGGTGTTGCGGTGGTGGGTAGCTACTTGTTGGCGCTGGCTGTGCTGATATACAGCCAACAATTGACGCTGCATCTGGGTTTAACCCTGATAGCAGCGGGTTTTGTCATTGCCTTACTTGGTTTTTTGGATGATCATGGGCATATTAACTCCATGCTGCGTTTAGCCGTACATTTCTTGGTGGCAATTGGCGTGGTGATCAGCTTGGGTGGCTTTAGCGAAGTTACAGCTTTTAATGGTCTGCAACTTGGCTTTCTCGCCAATATTATTGCAGTATTATTTTTGGTATGGTTGCTCAATCTATACAACTTTATGGATGGCATTAACGGCATTGCCAGTGTTGAAGCAATTACCACTGTAGTCAGTATGGCAATTTTGTATTATGTGCTTAATACCACATTAAAATCAGACATATTGTGGTTATTGGCAGCCTGTGTATTTGGCTTTTTACTGTGGAACTTTCCCAAGGCTAAAATTTTCATGGGCGATGCCTGTAGCGGATTTCTCGGCCTCACTTTGGGTATTTTGGCGCTCATCGCTCTAAAAGAAAATTTGGCACTGTTTTGTGCGTGGATCATTTGTTTAGGTGTATTTGTGGTCGATGCAACCTATACCCTCATAAAACGTGTGTTGAGCGGCTATAAAATGTATGATGCACATCGAAGCCATAGCTATCAGATTTTATCGCGTAAATGGAGAAGTCATACTCCTGTGACTTTGGCTGTAGCAGCGATTAACCTTCTCTGGCTATTTCCAATTGCATATATGACCGTAATGCAACAATGGGCCTATCCTGAATTCGCAGTATTGATTGCTTATTTACCTCTAATATTAATTGCTATTAAATTAAGAGCGGGAACACCTGATGCCTGAGAAAAAATTATTGATTCTCGGGGCAGGAGGTTTTGGTCAATCAATTGCTGAAGTTGCTGAGCTGTTAGGTAAATGGAAGAGCATTTCTTTTGTTGATGATCGATGGCCTGAGCAACAACATGCAGGTCACTATACAATTATTACAAATATTCAATCTTTAGAAATAATCAATGTGGATAATTTTGAAGCCATTATAGCGGTTGGAAATAACCAAATACGACAAAAATGGCAACAATTATTGCTTGATTTATCTATACCAATTACGACTATTATACATCCACAAACAGTCATTGCTCCTAGTGTAACAATAGGGCAAGGGGTAAGTATTATGGCTGGGTGTGTTATTGGAACGAATACGATTATTCAAAATGGTGTTATTCTAAATATTGGAACCTTATTAGATCATGATGTCATGATTGAAGCTTTTAGTCACTTAAGTGTCGGTGTAAAAGTGGCAGGTGGCCGGATAATTCCACCGCGCTCTTTTCTGGAAGTTGGAACCAGTGTTGGGCATAAGTCTTAATAACAAATTCTTTTAAATTAAGATACTACTTGTTGAAAAATATATGAAATCTATCGTTATTCCTTTAGTTGAGTCTCCACGTTCAGCAAAACTCGCGTTTTTAGTCATTTTAGACTTTTGTATTTTCCCTGTCCTGATCTGGCTTTGTTATGCTATTCGACAGTTTGATCTGGGTGCAGAAGTTGTACCCAATATTTCCTTTGGGTCAGTTTGGGTCAGTGCTATTGCAGTCTTTGCACTGTTTATTTGTGGTGTATACCGTTTTATTGTTCGTACCTTTAATGAATTTTTTATTGCCAAATTAGGTCTGGCAACCATATTAAGCGTGATTGGTTTGTACTTGTTAGCTTATAGTACGCATGCCTTTGTTCCGACCTCAATTCCACTCATGTTTGGCTTTATGATGTTTGCCTGGGTATGGTTTAGCCGTGGGGTGATTCGCTTTGTGGTGAGATCCTACTTACAGGCTAATGTGCCAAAAAAACGGATTGCTATTTATGGGGCTGGTTATGCAGGCCAACAGGTTGCAGCGACTTTAAATCGCTCCCATGAGCATTTGCCGATTATATTTATTGATGATAACCCGTCTTTAAGAGGCCAGAATATTGGGGGGGTTCAAGTATATTCACCACATAGAGCTTTAAAGTGTTTGGTTAAATTACGTATTGATGAAATCTTAATTGCCTTACCGTCAGTGGGAAGAATCCGTAAAAGTGAGATTGTTAAGTTTTTAGAGCCGGCTCATTTAAAAATTACCGAGATTCCGGGTCTGACTAAACTGGTCAATGGTGAAATTCGAATTTCTGATATTCAGGAAGTGGATATTATTGATTTACTGGGGCGTGATCCCGTACCGCCCGTTCCAGCGCTTTTAGCTAAAAATATTAAAAATAAAGTAGTCATGGTCACAGGCGCGGGTGGCTCGATTGGTTCAGAACTATGTCGCCAAATTATTAAAAATCAGCCTGTCAAAATTATTATTTATGAGCTAACAGAATTTGCTTTATATCGTATTGATAAAGAATTACGTCTTACGGCAAGCTGTGAAATTATTCCAATTTTAGGTTCAGTTCTCGACGAACGTAAGTTAGAACGGGTGATTGAACAATATGGTGTACAGACAGTTTATCACGCTGCTGCTTATAAGCATGTACCGCTGGTAGAATGTAATCCGCTGGCAGGTTTGAAAAACAATGCCGTTGGAACCGCCTTTAGTGTGAATGCTGCGGTAAAAAAAGGGGTAGAAACCTTTGTGCTGATTTCAACTGATAAAGCGGTACGTCCAACCAACGTGATGGGAGCGACCAAACGTATGGCAGAGTTGTACTGTCAGGCTATGGCAGAGGCTCAGGATCAGACTCAGATCAGTATTGTGCGCTTTGGAAATGTGCTCGGTTCCTCGGGCTCGGTCGTGCCGCTGTTTAAACAGCAAATTGCCAAAGGTGGTCCGATTACCGTGACTGATCCAGAAGTAACCCGTTTCTTTATGACCATTCCGGAAGCCTCGCAGCTGGTGATTCAGGCTGGTGCCTTAGGCACTGGTGGAGATGTATTCTTGTTAGACATGGGCGAGCCGGTACGGATTCAGGATCTGGCACGACAAATGATTTCTCTCAGCGGACTCAAAGTCAGAGATAATAAAGACCCGAATGGTGATATTGAAATTCAATATACTGGGCTACGTCCAGGCGAAAAACTCTATGAAGAACTGCTGATTGATGAAGAAAATACAGAAATTACTGCACATACACGTATTCTGCGATCTGTCGAGAAACATTATTCATTGGCAGAAATTCTGGCAGTATTTAACCGCATACATGAACTTAGCGCGACTCAGGCTGACATTGAATGGGCGCTGGCACAACTAGAACATTATGTGGATGGTTATGTACGCGGTAACGAAATTAAAGTGAACTAGGTTTTTATAGATATGATCAAGAAAGCAATTCTCCCTGTAGCTGGTTTAGGTACGCGTTTTTTACCTGCCAGCAAATCCATTCCCAAAGAGATGGTGACTGTTGTGGATCGCCCTGCGATTGAATATGTGGTGCGTGAAGCAGTTGCTGCCGGAATTGAGCAGATTATTCTGGTGACCCATTCTTCCAAGGCTTCGATTGAAAACTATTTTGACCGTAACTTTGAACTTGAAACCACCCTTGAGCAAAAAAACAAAACCGACTTGCTTAAAGAAATTACTGAAATTCTGCCTGCGGGCGTGAGTGTGATTAGTGTCCGTCAGCCCCAGCCTTTGGGTCTGGGTCATGCAGTTTTATGTGCCAAAGCCGTGATTGGTGATGATGATTTTGCAGTGCTGTTACCAGATGTGCTGGTGAAAGATCAGGATCTGGAAAATGATCTGGCACGCATGATTCAGCGCTTTGTACAGTCTAAAGCTTCACAAATCATGGTGGAAGCAGTGCCTGAACATCTGGTCGACCAGTATGGCATTGTTGATGTTGCAGCATCGCCTGAGGAAGGGGAAAGCATTGTCATGCAAGGGATCGTCGAGAAACCGGCCGTCGGTACTGCACCTTCAAATCTGTCTGTGGTCGGACGTTATATTCTACCCGCCAAGATCATGCAGCTTTTAGAACAGACCTCACGCGGGGCAGGCAATGAAATCCAGCTGACCGATGCCATCGCCATGCTGCAGCAAACCGAAGCTGTGGAAGCCTATCGCATGAAAGGCCAGACCTTTGACTGTGGCAGCAAGTTAGGTTATCTAAAAGCTGTTTTACATTATGGCGTCGATCATCCTAAACTCGGTGCCGAGTTTAAAGCATTAATTCAGGAACTGGCTTTGTAAGAAAAAATAATAAAAAGGAATAATATGAAAGTCGCAGTATTGGGAAAAACCCTATTTTCTGGGGTCATGTCGGCCCTTTTATCTGAATGTGGTCATCAGGTGGTCTGGTGTAACAGCTTCGATGTAGATGAGTCAGCTCGGCCCTATTTCCAGGATGAATCTCTACAGCAATTACTGCAAAAACAGGAAAAGTCTGGCTTTTTAAACTGTTGCGATTTTCAGCATCTGGATTTTAATCAGGATGTTTTTTTCTTTAGTTTTAATGCGACTGAAGAGCAACAGGCGTTTCAGATGCTGGATACCATCCGGCATGCCTGTTTTGCCCATCCCAAACTGATGATTAATGCCTCGACCTTTGGCTTGCATGGCACGCAACGCTTTCAGCAGTTGCTGCCGAATGATGACTGGATTTATCTGCCAGATATTATTCAGGAAGGGAATGCACTGCGTAGCTTTACTCAGGCCACCCAGCTGATTGTGGGCTGTGATCATGCAGATATCCAGCCTAAAATCAAAGAACTCTTACGTCCATTATTTCCACGCGCGCAGCAGTATCTATTTATGCCGGTTCTGGATGCCGAATTTACCAAGTTGAGTATTTCCGGCATGCTGGCCACCCGGATCAGTTATATGAATGATCTGGCCAGTGTGGCAGAAAAGCTTGGCATTGATATTGAACAGGTACGGCAAGGCATGGCTGCGGATAACCGGATTGGTTCTGCCTATCTGTTCCCCGGTGTTGGTTTTGGTGGAGAGAATTTCTCTCATGATATCCGGACGCTTACTCACGCCGTGGCAGATTCAGGAGTGAAAAACCAGTTGCTGGAACAGGTCTGGGACATTAACGAGCAGCAAAAAGAATTATTGTTCCGTAAACTCTGGAACTATTTCCGTGGAGACTTAAAGGGTAAAGTTATTGCGATCTGGGGTGCAGCCTTTAAAGAAAATACCCCAAGTATCCAGCAGTCTCCGGTACATGCCATGCTGACCGCTTTGTGGGCGCAAGGCGTGACGGTCAAACTACATGATCCGCAAGCAATGGCGAATATTGAAAAGGTCTATGGGCCACGGCAAGACTTAATCCTGTGCGAAGACCAGTATCAGGCCGTGGAAGGGGCACATGCCTTGTGTCTGATTACGGCATGGAAACAGTACGGCAGTCCGGATTATCCGTATCTAATCAAACTAATGCAGCATCCCCTGATTCTGGATGGGCGTAATCTGTATGATCCGACGTATGTCAAGACACGTGGTTTTAATTATATTGGGGTGGGACGTTAATGTTGAGCCATTTTAATCCAAATCTCGACACTGAAACTGTGTGTCAGAAACTCGCCTCGAACAAAGAACAGCTTCAATCTGAGCATCTGCGGGAACTATTTGCTGCTGACCCGGAGCGCTTTAATCGATATTCTATCCAGTTTGAACAACTGCTATTTGACTATAGTAAACACAGAATCAATAAAAATGTGCTGCAGGGCCTGATCGAATGGGCCGATGCACAGAACCTCAGATCCTGGATTGGCTCCCTATTTTCCAATCAGGAAATCAACTATACCGAGCAGCGTGCTGCCATGCACTGGGCACTGCGCCTGCCTGAACAGGATCAACAGCATGCTGATCTGGCAGCGGATGTACATGCCCAGCTGGAGCGGATGTATGCCTTGGTGGAACAGATTCATGCCGGACAGCGTCGCGGTGCTACCGGTGAAGTCATTCAGGATGTGGTCAATATCGGGGTGGGCGGATCAGATTTGGGTCCTTTGATGGTCACGCATGCATTATCAGATTTTAAATACCAGTCTGCCCAGCCACTCAACGTACATTTTGTTTCGACTATGGATGGAAGTCAGTTGTCTGAGCTGTTGCATCAGCTGCGTCCGGAAACAACACTGTTTATTATTTCCTCCAAATCCTTCGGCACCATTGATACCCTGACCAATGCTCAGACGGTACGCTTGTGGCTGGAAAAGGCCTTAGGTCAACATCCTTATATTCTCAAGCATCATTTTATTGGAGTATCAACCAAGCCGGAAAAAATGACCGCATGGGGAATTGCACCGGAAAACCAGTTGCTGCTCTGGGACTGGGTCGGTGGGCGTTATTCACTCTGGTCCTGTATCGGACTGCCAATTGCCTTGAGTATCGGCATTGAAGGCTTCAAGCAGCTGCTGGCGGGTGCCTATGCAGTGGACCAGCATTTTCAGTACCAGCCTTTTGAGCGTAATATTCCGGTATTGATGGGATTGTTGGGAGCCTGGAATACCAATTTTCTGGATATCCAGACCCAGGCAATTCTGCCTTATGATGGCCGGCTGAAATATTTTGCCTCCTATCTGCAACAGCTGGAAATGGAATCAAATGGTAAGTCAATCCAGCGTAATGGAGAGAAAGTCCAGTTCGATACCTGTCCGATCATCTGGGGTGAAGTGGGACCGAATGCCCAGCATGCCTTCTATCAATTATTGCATCAGGGTACGCAGTCAGTCAGCTGTGATTTTATTGCGCCGGTAGAGCGTTATAACAGCCAGCAATATACTTATGCAGACAGTGCCGAAGCATTGGTAGAACAACATCATTTGGCCTTATCCAACTGTCTGGCGCAATCGCGCTTACTGGCTTTTGGTAATGAAGCCCTAGATCAGGCTGAATTGGCGAGCTTGCCGGCCTATAAACAGTATGAAGGCAATCAGCCGAGCAGTACCCTGTTATTGCAGGAGCTCAATCCATACAGCTTGGGCATGCTAATTGCTTTATATGAACATAAGGTATTTGTCCAGTCTGTGCTGTGGAATATCAACCCGTTCGACCAGTGGGGCGTAGAAAAAGGCAAGGAAATTGCCAACCAGTTATTGCCTATCCTGAATGGTGAACAGACCGATCTGGATGGTCTAGATGGCTCAACCCAAGGTTTAATTAAAGTTCTATTAGGAAAGTAAAATGGCGAAAATTCTGGTCACAGGCGGAGCAGGCTATATTGGTTCACATACCTGTGTGGAATTGCTGAATGCTGGACATGAAGTGATCGTGCTGGATAATCTGTGCAATAGCTCAGCTGAGTCTTTAAACCGTGTCCAGCAGTTAAGTCAAAAAAGCCTGATCTTTGTTGAAGGCGATATCCGGGATAGCCAGCTACTCGATCAAGTCTTTCAACAAAATTCAATTGATGCGGTAATTCATTTTGCCGGGCTGAAAGCGGTGGGGGAAAGCCAGCAAATTCCATTGGCCTATTTTGACAACAATATTGCCGGTTCAATCAGTCTGGTTCAGGCGATGCAGCGCGCACAGGTGTTCAAACTGGTCTTTAGCTCTTCGGCTACGGTCTATGGTGAAGATAATCCTTCACCTTTAAATGAAGAGATGCCTACCGGAATGCCAACTAATAACTATGGTTATACCAAACTGATAGTTGAGCAGCTACTGGAAAAGCTGGCTGTAGCTGATGAACGCTGGTCGATTGCCTTGTTGCGTTATTTCAATCCGGTTGGTGCGCATAAAAGTGGTCAGATTGGAGAAGATCCACAAGGTATCCCAAATAATTTAATGCCTTATGTAACGCAGGTGGCTGTAGGCCGTCGTGAAAAACTGTCTATTTTTGGTCATGACTATAACACGGTGGATGGTACTGGCGTGCGTGATTATATTCATGTGGTCGATCTGGCCAACGCACATCTGTGTGCCTTGAATAACCGTCTGGTTTCCCAAGGCTGCCGTGCCTGGAATATCGGTACCGGTAATGGCATTTCAGTGCTGCAAGTGAAGAATACCTTTGAGCAGGTGAATGGGGTTGCTGTTCCATTTGAGTTTGTACCACGTCGTGAAGGCGATGTGGCGACCTGTTTTGCAAATAATAGCCGTGCAGTACAAGAGTTGGGCTGGACAGCACAATATGGTTTGGAGGATATGCTGGCAGATAGCTGGAACTGGCAGAAACAGAATCCGAATGGTTATCGTTAAAATGTTTATCATTAAATGAATAGAAATGGGAGCAATTTTGCTCCCATTTTTATTCTGCTGGATACCGCAATATTAACTTTGAATCAGCTGGGTCAGCTCATCGACATAGTCCTGCATCGGTCGTGGATGATGATCACGACGGCTTTCAATATTCAAACGCAATAATGGTTCAGTATTGGATGCACGCACATTAAAACGCCAGCTACCAAAATTCAGGCTGACGCCGTCGGTTTGATCAATTTCAGGTTTCTGATCGGCATAATGATCGAAAAGTTTTTGGATGGTCGCCTGGGTATCGGCTACTTTAAAATTAATTTCACCTGAACATGGGAACTTGGCGATCATTTCTTCCACAAGAGAAGATAAGGATTTTCCTGTTTCAGACAGTACAGCGATAGCAAGTAGCCATGGAATCATGCCGCTGTCACAGTAAGCAAAATCACGGAAATAATGATGAGCACTCATTTCCCCGCCATAAGCCGCATTATGTTCACGCATGACATCCTTAATGAAGGCATGACCTGATTTTGATTGGACGGTAATTCCCTGATATTGCTCCACGACATCCAGCGTATTCCAGACCAGACGCGGGTCATGGACAATTTTTTCACCAGACTGCTTCAGCAGAAATGCCTGCGCCAGAAGGCCAACAATATAATAACCTTCAATAAACTGCCCTTTTTCATCGAACAGGAAACAGCGATCAAAGTCACCATCCCAGGCAATGCCCATATCCGCACCATGCTGAATGACCGCATCACGGGTGCTATCACGGTTTTCAACCAGAATTGGATTCGGGATGCCATTCGGGAAGTTACCATCGGCCTCATTGTGAATTTTGACAAATTCAACCGGAATCTGGAGTTGTTGAAACTTCTGTTCCAGCGCATCCACCACATGACCTGCGGCACCATTGCCGGCATTCATCACCAGTTTCATCGGGCGGATTTTTGCCGCGTCAATATAAGTCATCAGGTGATCGATAAATTCAGGCAGGATATTATATTGTTCAGTATGACCTTTTTGGACAACCTCAACGAATTTCCCTGATTCTGCCAAGGCCTGAATTTCTTTTAAGCCTGTATCTGCACTGATCGGGCGGGCATTTTCACGCACCAGCTTCATGCCGTTATAGTCCATCGGATTATGGCTGGCCGTCACTTCAATTCCACCTTGTACATCCAGATGGAAAGCTGCGAAATAAACTTCTTCAGTCCCAGTCATGCCCAAATCCAGCACATTGACCCCGGCATCATTTAAACCGCGAATGGTCGCCTGTTTTAAGTCTTCACTGCTGAGTCGGATGTCACAGCCAATGACAACCGTTTTAGGTTGATAAATCTGTCCATAAGCACGGCCAATTTTATAGGCGATATCTTCATTAAGTTCGGTACCGAGTTTGCCACGAATATCATAGGCTTTAAAGCAAGTCAGTTGTGTCATTTATAGGCTCTCCATTTAGAAGAAAAAGGCCGGTTCCCCAGCCTTGATTCAATTTTAATTATTCTACGGTGACCGATTTTGCCAGGTTACGTGGCTGATCTACATCCGTACCACGTAATACAGCCACATGATAAGACAATAACTGCACCGGGATGCTATACACAATCGGTGCCAGCACTGCATTGACTGCCGGAATATGTACCACATGCTGGCGTTCTTTGGCTTTAATGCCGCTGTTTTCATCAGCAAACACAAATAGCTCGCCACCACGCGCCTGAACTTCTTCCATATTGGATTTGAGCTTATCCAGCATGTCATCCTGTGGTGCCAGAATCACTACTGGCATGTCATTGTCAACCAGTGCCAATGGCCCGTGTTTTAGTTCGCCTGCAGCATAACCTTCCGCATGAATATAGGAGATTTCTTTCAGCTTGAGTGCACCTTCCAGAGCGATCGGGAAATGCGTACCACGGCCCAGGAACAGGCAATGCTGCTTTTCAACAAACAGTTCTGAAAGACGTAAAATTTCATCATCATGACGTAATGTATCCAGAATCACTTTAGGCGTATGCCAAAGTTCTGTGGTGATCTCCGTCATTTGTGCTGTAGAAATCGTATTTTTCACAGAACCGATTTTGAGTACCAACAGCATCAATGCAGCAAGCTGGGTAGTAAAGGCTTTGGTTGAAGCCACACCAATTTCAGGGCCAGCCAGGGTTAACAGGCTATGCTGAGTTTCGCGTACCATTGATGAGGTCGCCACGTTACAGATGGTCATCGTGGTGATGTCGAGGCCTTTGGCAGCCGCACGTTTCTGTGTATCACGTAATGCAGCCAAAGTGTCGGCAGTTTCACCGGATTGGGAAATACACACATACAGCGTGTTATTCACAATCACCGGAGTGCGATAACGGAACTCGCTGGCAATCTCGACCTGGCAAGGCAGGTCAATCAGCTGTTCAAACCAGTATTTGGCAATCATGCCGGCATGATAGCTGGTACCGCAGGCAATAATCTGGATTTGCTGGATTTTTGCAAAGTCTTGTTCTGCACTGGCAAGAAAATCTTCACGCAGGTCATTGCCATTTAAAGCTTGGGAAATGGTCTGTTTGATCGCTTCAGGCTGCTCATAAATTTCTTTGAGCATGTAGTGCTTGTATTCACCTTTAGAAGCATTGCTGACGGCAGCATCCAGTTCCTTGACCGGACGATCGACAAGTTGACCATCGACAAAGACTTCAATCGTGGTACGGGTCAAACGGGCAATATCGCCTTCTTCAAGATAAATAAAACGGTTGGTAATCGGGAGCAGAGCCAACTGGTCAGAACTGATAAAGTTTTCACCAATACCGACACCAATGACGAGCGGAGAACCTTCACGTACGGTAATCAGTTCATCAGGGTGGTCAGTATGTATGATACCCAGTGCATAGGCACCTTTCAGTTGTGGAACGACTTGGCGTACAGCTTCTAACAGGCTCGGGGTAGATTTCAGTGCATCATTGATCAGATGGGCAACCACTTCAGTATCAGTCTGTGAGGTAAACACATAGCCCAAAGCTTCAAGATCATCTTTGAGTTCCTGAAAGTTTTCGATAATTCCGTTATGCACCACTGCCACATTTTCAGAAATATGCGGATGGGCATTTTCTTCAGTCGGTTTACCATGGGTCGCCCAGCGTGTATGCGCGATGCCGAGTGAACCGCTAATCTGTGATTCATTCACAGCCTGTTCAAGGTTCGCGACCTTACCGACACGGCGTTCACGTAGGACTTGGCTATTATTGATAAGTGCCAAACCTGCTGAATCATAACCACGGTATTCCAGGCGTTTTAAGCCTTCGATCAAAATATTGGTAATGCTACGTTCTGCAATGCCACCAACGATACCACACATATTTATTCCCCTTATTTCTTGATTTTTTGTGGACGTGGATAGTTTTCTTTGGCAAATTGCTTAGAGCGTTCTACTGCCAAACTGTTGTCTTCCACATCACGGGTAATCGTTGAGCCTGCACCCACTGTGGCACCGTTGCCAATTTTCACAGGTGCCACCAATGAACTGTTCGAGCCAATAAAGGCTTGATCACCAATAATCGTTTTAAATTTATTCGCACCATCATAATTACAGGTAATAGTCCCTGCACCGATGTTTGAACCACTGCCAACTTCTGCATCACCCAGGTAGGTAAAGTGGTTGGCTTTAGAGCCTAAACCAATCGTGGTATTTTTGACTTCAACGAAGTTACCAATATGTACTTCATTGGCCAGTTGTGCACCCGGACGTAGTCGTGCAAAAGGTCCAATTTGGGTATCTTCACCCACGATGGCGCTATCGAAAATACTATATGGCTGAACCTTGGTGCCAGCTGCAATCTTGGTATTCTTGATAATACAGCCAGCGCCAATTTCAACGTTGTCGCCGAGCTCGCAATCACCTTCGATAATCACGTTGATATCAATGCGGACATCCTGGCCGACAGTTAAATTGCCACGCAAGTCAAAGCGGCTTGGATCAATCAGATGTACGCCTTGCTGCATTAGCTGTTTGGCTTGATAAACCTGGAACTGACGCTCTAAAGCAGCGAGCTGCACACGGTCATTGACCCCTTCAACTTCAAAAGCCATTTCAGGTTCTACAGATGCAACTTGCATACCATCTGCCAAAGCCATCGCGACGATATCCGTCAGGTAATATTCACCTTGAGCATTGTCATTACTTAAACTTGGCAGCCATTGATGCAGTTTGGCATTGCTGACCGCATAAATACCGGTATTGATTTCTTTAATCTGACGTTGCTCTTCGGAAGCATCTTTGTGCTCAACAATAGCCTGGATTTCACCATTTTCACGGACAATACGACCATAACCATTCGCATCCGGCAGGGTAAGCGTCACCAGACCAATACCGATTTCTGCGGTGGCATCGAGTAATTTTTGCAAGGTCACAGGATTAATGCACGGTACGTCGCCGGAAAGAATCAGCGATACGCCGTCGTGAGGCAGTACAGGCAAGGTCATCTGCACCGCATGACCGGTACCCAGCTGTTCAGCCTGTTCGACCCATTTAATATCCTGTTGTGCAAATGCTGTTTGAACCCGGTCACCACCATGACCATAAATGGTAATAATATTATCTGCGTTTAATTTTTTTGCCGTTTCAATGACATGACCCAGTAAAGGACGTCCTGCAAGGGGTTGTAATACTTTCGGTAAGCTTGAACGCATGCGCGTGCCTTTACCTGCAGCAAGAATAATAACAGTCGTTGACATGTTCTAATCCTAAATATGGCTTATGCCACGGTGAAGTAAAAATAAAGCAAAATACAAAGAGCTGCCCAAAGGCCGGCAATAATGTCATCCAGCATGATGCCGAAGCCACCGTCCACTTGACGGTCAATCACCCGGATCGGCCAGGGTTTCCAGATATCAAATAACCTGAACAGGGCAAAACCGATGAATAACCATAACCAGTTCATCTGACCTAAGTAGATCAGGGGCAAAAATGTGATGGATTGTCCTGCAAACTCATCCCAGACGATGCGTCCATCATCATGTACGCCCATGACTCTAGCAGTATGCCCGCAGATATATATGCCAACCAGGGACATGATGGCAATGGCAAAAACACTGTTTAGAAAACCAAGATGCAGCCAAATAGGAATAAATAAAAGTGCAAAGGCCGAACCAAAGGTACCGGGTGCTTTAGGTGCCAGACCGGAACCAAAACCAACCCCACTAAAGACAATCAGTCGGTCGATCCATGACATGGCTTTAAAATTAATCGCAGGTTTATGCAAAATGTTGATACCCATTAAATTGAAGTGAATGATCTACGCCATCTTTTTCAAAAGTTAAGCCGTGTTGCTGCTGAATTGTGCCGATCATACTAATCGAAACATCAAGTTGTTTTTGCAATAATTTTTCGTAATTTTGCGGGCTTATTGTAAAGCATAATTCGTAATCATCGCCACCAGCGAGGGCATATTGCCATTTTTGCTCATCGTTTAAAGCATGCAGGGTGGGACTGATCGGCAGGTTTTCAAGTTGCAGCTTGGCACCGACTTGAGAGGCTTTGAGAATATGTCCAAGATCTTGGGCCAAACCATCCGAGACGTCAATCATGCTATGCGCCAGACCTTTTAGGGCAGCACCGAGCTGACAACGTGGCGTTGGATAGTCCAGACGTTTTTGCAGTGGATGACCAAGATGCTGGAGTGCAAAAGCTGCATCACCGACAGTTCCACTGACACAGATCAGATCACCGGGTTTCGCACCTGAGCGTGGAATGGCTTGACCAATATCCACCCAGCCCAATGCTGTGACAGACAGGGTTAAATGAGGACTTTGAGTGGTATCACCACCGATTAAGCTCACACCAAATTGATCGCAACAATCATATAAACCCTGACTAAAAGCTTTTAGCCAGTCATGATCAATTTGGGGTAGGCTCAATGCGAGTAAAATACTGTGCGGGGTTGCGCCCATCGCGGCAATATCAGATAAATTAACCGCCACAGATTTCCAGCCAATCGCATGTGGATCGGTATTCATTGGAAAATGGCGTCCAGCAACCAGGGTATCGGCACAGATGACCAGTTGTTGCTGTGAAGGGGGGGTGAGCAAGGCTGAATCGTCACCGACGCCTAAATCGACAGAATGGGCATTCTTGCGATTGAAATAGGTGTCGATAATCGAAAATTCAGCCATACAACAAATCTACGCTATTAGTTAGACTGCTGTTTTTCTGCTGCACGCAAAGTTGTCGCTAAACGATCCAATACACCATTGATGTATTTATGGCTGTCGGCACCACCAAAATGTTTAGCCAGCTCGATCGCTTCATCTAAAACCACGCGATATGGAATCTCAAGATGTTCTTTGAGTTCATATGCACCAAGACGAAGGGTCGCAAGTTCAACACCGTCAAGTGCTGAAAGTTCGCGATCGAGTACCGGGATTAAGAGCGCATCCAATGCTTCATGATTGGCAACCACTTGAGTCAACAATTCATGATAATAGCTCAGATCCACTTTGTGCATGGCATTTTCCACACGAGTACGTGCTTCAATCTCATGCACCGGATTGTGGCTCATCTGCCATTCATAAATTCCTTGTACAGCAAAGCGACGTGCTTTACGTTTTGCTGCATAAGTTGCTTGAAGTGTTTGCGACATAGCGTTAAATAGCCTTTAACAAGTTAACCATTTCAATCGCAGTCAGGGCAGCTTCGCTACCTTTATTGCCTGCTTTTGTTCCAGAGCGTTCAATCGCTTGTTCAATACTGTCCGTAGTGAGTACACCGTTAATGACAGGCAAGCCAGTGTCCAGGCCAACCACGCCTAAACCTTTGGCACATTCGCCTGCAACGAAATCGAAGTGAGGCGTGCTACCACGAATCACGGCGCCAAGCGCGATGATGGCATCGAAACGATCTGAAGCTGCCAGTTTTTTCGCAACTACAGGAAGTTCCCAGGCACCAGGTGCATGAACAACAGTGATATTATCCTCTGATACACCATGACGTTTCAATGTATCAATGGCACCTTCTAACAGATGTTCAACCACAAAGCTGTTAAAACGACCAACTAAAATCGCATAACGGTCTTCGTTCGCGAGATGTAACATACCTTCAATACGGCGAACTGCCATAACAACCTCGATGATTTCTTAAGATGTTTGTTGTGCGGTGATGTATTCCACCACTTCTAAGTTAAAGCCTGATAGTGCATTGAAACGCAATGGAGAGCTCAGCAGTTTCATTTTTTCAACGCCTAGATCACGCAAAATTTGTGCACCCACACCAATGGTCTGATACTGCTGAGACAATGCGGAATTTGATTTTACATTTTTTGGCGCTTTAAGGGTATCTAATGCTGGACCCAAATCCTGTAAATGGCGCTGGCCAATCCAGACCAAGACACCACGATCACTATTGGAAATTTCTTTCAGGGCACGATCCAGGTTCCAGGCCGGTTCGCCATCCTGTTTCTTCAATTTGAGCAAATCGCGGGTCGGGTTAAAACCATGTACACGTACCGTGGTCACACCCTCTTTAGGCTCACCTTTGACCAAAGCCAAATGAATATCCGGATTGCCCAGTTCACGATAACGATATAAATCAAATGTGCCGTATTCGGTGTCGAGTTTTTGATGATCGAGACGCTCAACCGTTTGCTCATTGGTCATGCGGTAATGAATCAGGTCGGCAATCGTGCCAATTTTCAAACCATGCTTTTCAGCAAAAACTTCAAGATCCGGACGGCGCGCCATGGTGCCATCTTCATTAATGATTTCACAAATCACCGAAGCCGGTTCCAGTCCTGCTAAACGAGAAAGATCACAACCTGCCTCAGTATGTCCGGCACGGTGCAATACACCGCCTGGTTGCGCCATCAGCGGGAAGATATGTCCTGGCTGTACAATATCTGCTGGTTTGGCATGAGCAGCCACAGCAGTTTGAATCGTGTGCGCACGTTCAGCTGGAGAAATACCGGTAGAAATACCTTCAGCCGCTTCAATCGACAGGGTAAAATTGGTTCCATGCTGGGCGCCGTTGGCATCGACCATCAACGGCAGATTCAACTGCTGGCAACGCTCTTTACTTAAAGTCAGGCAGACCAGACCACGTGCGTGGGTGATCATGAAGTTGATGTCTTCAGGACGTACGTGCGTGGCAGCAATGACCAGGTCGCCTTCATTTTCACGGTCTTCATCATCCATCAGGATGACCATTTTTCCTGCACGGATATCTGCTACAAGCTCTTCAACAGTATTGAGCGGCATCAACCTTCACCTTCTTTTT
This sequence comes from Acinetobacter sp. RG5, assembly GCF_031844265.1. Classification (GTDB taxonomy): domain Bacteria; phylum Pseudomonadota; class Gammaproteobacteria; order Pseudomonadales; family Moraxellaceae; genus Acinetobacter. The sequence goes on from NZ_JAUZUV010000006.1 coordinate 75,199, forward strand.
TGATCTTGATCAGACCGAATCATGACATTATTGGGTACATAGTCTAACGCTTTTTGCGCAATTTTGCCTATGCTTATTGCTTTCCCTCTAGTGGTTCATTGTTATACACAGTCTTGATAAACATGAAAAGCCGACTTTAAATGAAAGCCTGGGCTTTATGCAGGTTTTTTGAGCAATTAAAAAGCATAAAAAATGAGAAACTTAGGTGAAATCAACATAAGCTCAGACATTAAGGTGTTTTCAGAAAGTATTTTAATTTATTGTCAGTCATTCAATGGAATTCTGGACGAAAAATGCTGGAAAATTTTACCTAGTATTAAAATTTTTAAAAAATATTAGGTTAAAAGCGGACCGAAGCCCGCTTTTAATCATCAGATCGTTTAGAAAAAACCTGCCGGTTTGGTTGAATAGCTCACCAACAGATTTTTGGTTTGTTGATAATGATCCAGCATCATTCTGTGATTCTCACGCCCAATCCCTGATTTTTTATAACCACCGAAAGCCGCATGGGCAGGGTAGATGTGATAACAGTTAGTCCAGACCCGACCTGCCTGAATAGCACGGCCTGCACGGTAAGAGGTATGCGCTGAGCGTGACCAGACACCGGCACCGAGTCCATAAATCGTATCATTGGCGATCTTGATCGCATCATCGAAGTCTTTAAAGGTAGTCACAGCCAGTACAGGCCCGAAGATTTCTTCCTGGAAGGTCTTCATGTCATTGGTGCCTTTAAAGATGGTCGGTTCAATATAGAAACCTTGACCCACTTCATGACGTGCTTCACCACCGGTCAGGATCTGTGCGCCCTCTGCACGGCCAGTGGCAATACAACCCAGAATCTTGTCCTGCTGTTCCTGTGAGGCTTGCGCGCCAATCATGGTATCAGTATCCAGGGGATGCCCGGTTTTAATGCGTTGCACCCGTTCTACCGCACGCGCCAAAAACTCATCGGCAATGCTTTCCTGCACCAAGGCACGGGAAGGGCAGGTACAGATTTCACCCTGATTCAGGGCAAACATGGCAAAGCCTTCCAGTGCCTTGTCCAGATAATCGTCTTCCTGATCCATAATGTCAGCAAAGAACAGATTCGGTGATTTACCACCGAGTTCCAGTGTTACCGGAATAATATTCTCGGTGGCATATTGCATGATCAGCTGACCCACTGCGGTTGAGCCGGTAAAGGCAATCTTGGCAATACGGGGATTGGTCGCCAGTGGACGGCCGACTTCGACCCCGTAGCCATTGACGATGTTCAACACGCCCGGCGGCAAAATGTCCTGAATCAGTTCAGCCAGAACCAGAATACTGACCGGAGTCTGTTCTGCAGGTTTCAGCACAATACAGTTACCTGCAGCCAAGGCTGGCGCGAGTTTCCAGGCGGCCATCAGAATCGGGAAATTCCAGGGAATGATTTGTCCGACTACACCAAGCGGTTCATGGAAATGGTAGGCAATGGTATCTTCATCAATTTCGGAAATGCCGCCTTCCTGAGCCCGGATACAGCCGGCAAAATAACGGAAATGGTCAATGGCCAGTGGAATATCGGCAGCCAGCGTTTCACGGATCGGTTTGCCATTGTCCCAGGTTTCTGCCACCGCCAACATTTCCAGATTTTGTTCCAGACGATCTGCAATTTTCAACAGAATATTGGAACGGGTGGTCGGCGATGACCGGTTCCATTGTTCTTTGGCTTTGTGCGCTGCATCTAAGGCCAATTCAATGTCTTCTACAGAAGAGCGCGGTACTTTGGTAAAGACTTTGCCATCTACCGGAGAGAGATTGTCAAAGTATTCACCTTTGACCGGAGCGACCCATTCGCCGCCAATGAAATTATTGTATTGTGCTTTAAATTGAATTTTTGAACCGTCAGTATTGGGGTCTGCATAACGCATAATCTATTCCTTTATATGATTGTTAGTGGTGCAGGTCGAGCGCATGTTGCCGATCAAAAAATATAGGGGCTTTTGCATTCAGCTCTACTATAAAGAGGGAAAAAGACGGACGGTTGTTTGTTTACAGGCTTGCTACAAAAGACAATATTTGGAGACAAGCAGTAGAAGAATAAAAGTTATAAATTCTCAAGCCTTAAATTTAAAAACAAGGGCTTATAGCATTTATAAAACATCGAAAGATTGGCATATTTTCAATGTGCTTGATTACATTCCAACCTAATAAGGATTCAAAAGAAGCCAAGCAGGAGAAATGAGGGTAAGTTTCATTTCTCCTTCCACGTTTATCTAAAGCCCTTTGTCATGCAGCCATTGAAACAGCTGTTGATAAACCTGCTCACGCACAGATTGCTCTGAAAGCACTAGATCATGTAAACCGTCCTGGATACTTTGAACCGTGACATCGCCTTTAATTTTTTTGGCATATTTCTGAATGTCTTTAATGCCTAGAATTACATCGCTGCTCTGTGCGGCTTTGCCCCATTTTTTAGGATATAAGGTCTGATGCGAATGCATGATCAATACCGGAATATCGAGCTGAACACCGCGATGAATTTCTTTCTGTGCCTCATGAATGGCACGAATAAAACTGATCCGAACCATCGGGTAGCGGGTCTTTTTCCAGTCCAGACTGAAGTCCCATTCGCCTTTTAAATCCTTATGAAGGCTGGTGGCATACCACTTGTTCAGCTCGCTTGGAAATTTAAGATTGGGAAAAATTTTAGCCAGTCTGCTCAATTGCGGGATGCCGAGCGCGCGCTTGATCGGATTCATGTTGAAGTCATAAAACGGACTGTTGACCCAAAGCGCTTTGATTAAAGGATGCTGCGGATGATGTGCCGCATACAAGGTTGTGGTCAGGCCGCCGGTAGAATGACCACAGAGCAGGGCAGCATCGTGACCCTCGGCTGCTATAATGTCGAGTGCCTGGGTAATTTCTGCATCATATTCAGCCAGGCCATAGACGTTATAATATTTTTGATGTGGCAGAATCGAACGTCCGTATTTTCTTAAATCCAGCGCATAAAAGTCAAAACCATGCTGATTAAAGCGCTCTGCCATTTCGGTCTGAAAAAAATAATCGATAAAGCCGTGAATATATAAAACTGCTTTTTTTGTGGATTGGGCTGCTTTTTTACGGATCAGGGTTGCTACGACTTTGCCCTCATAATCATCGGGAAAGTTTAAGGTCGCTTGCTCATAGCCTGTTCCCAAAATATCGGGCTGATAAAGCGGTTGCAGTTCACTCATTTTTATACTCGTTCATCTTATTAAATTTATGCTTTATCCTTGATGAGCTGAGGTTTTTTGTCAAACAGATCTTGCGGCCGATTTAAATTAAAAATACGAATACGGGTTAATTTTAGAAACTATCCAAAACTTAGGCTGAAAATGAGTGTTATCAGATTATAAAATCCTGCTACAAGTATTATAAATTTGCTAAATGACCCAAGAGGCTAAAATCAGGATAAGCTATATAAAATAACGAGAGTGATGTCATTATTTTGGCAGAACTGCCGAAGATTGATTAGATGAGTTAAATAATGCCCAGAGAAAATTTGAACAGTAAACGCCCTTTATATATTCCTTATGCTGGAAATACTCTGCTAGAACTCCCACTACTCAATAAAGGCTCTGCATTTTCTGAAGAAGAGCGTAGAAGCTTTAACTTGCATGGCTTGATTCCTCATGTCACCGAGACAATTGAAGAACAAAGTCAGCGTTCTTATCAGCAGTATTGTGCTTTTAGCAGTGATATTAACAAGCATATTTATTTGCGGAATATTCAGGATACCAATGAGACCCTGTTTTACCATCTGATTGAAAATCACCTCAGTGAGATGATGCCGATTATCTATACCCCGACTGTGGGTGAGGCATGTCAGCGCTTTTCTGATATTTATCGCCGTCATCGTGGGATCTTTATTTCCTATCCTGACCGTGATCAGATCGACCAGATTATTCACAATATCAATAAAAAGAACGTGAAAGTGATTGTGATTACAGATGGTGAGCGCATTTTGGGTCTTGGAGATCAAGGCATCGGTGGTATGGGGATTCCCATTGGAAAACTGGCACTCTACACCGCATGTGGCGGGATCAGTCCGGCCTATACCTTACCGATTACTCTTGATGTCGGTACCAATAATCAGCAGTTGTTAAATGACCCGATTTATATGGGCTGGCGTGAACCACGAATCAGCGGCGATGAATACTATGCTTTTGTCGAGATGGTGATTCAGGCGATTCAACAGCGCTGGCCAGATGCCTTAATTCAGTTTGAAGACTTTGCACAGAAAAATGCCATGCCTTTGCTGGAAAAATACCGTGATCGAATCTGTTGTTTCAATGATGATATTCAGGGCACCGCTGCGGTGTCTGTCGGCAGCCTGATTGCTGCTTCGCGTGCAGCAGGCAAACAGCTTAAAGATCAGGTGGTTACTTTCTTGGGTGCTGGTTCAGCCGGTTGCGGGATTGCAGAACAGATCGTTAAGCAAATGGTTGCTGAAGGCTTAAGTGATGCTGAAGCACGTGCACGTGTGTTTATGGTCGACCGCTTTGGCCTGATCACAGAAAATCAGCCGAATTTATTGGATTTCCAGCGCAAACTTGCACAGCCGCTTGAAAATGTAGAAAGCTGGGCAGATGCAGAGAGTATGATTTCTCTACTGGATGTGGTCAAACGTGCCAAACCGACGGTACTGATAGGTGTATCTGGACAGCCAGGTCTATTCACTCAGGAAGTGATTGAAGCCATGGCTGAAAATAGTGTACAACCGATTGTTTTCCCTTTATCTAACCCGACTTCCCGCGTAGAAGCTGTTCCGGCCGATATCTTGCAATGGACCAATGGCAGAGCATTGATTGCGACGGGTAGCCCATTTGCACCAGTGAATTATCAGGGACAGATTCATCATATTTCCCAATGCAATAACTCTTATATTTTCCCGGGTATCGGTCTGGGCGTAGTTGCTTCAGGTGCAAAACGTGTCACGGATAATATGCTGATGGCCTCGAGTAATGCCTTGGCGGACTGTTCTCCTAAACTCAAAGACCCTCAGGCAGATTTATTGCCGAATCTGGATTGTTTACAGTCAATTTCGAAGCAGATTGCCTTAAAAGTGGCACTTGCTGCGATTGAAGACGGAGTAGCACCGAAAGTCAGTGTAGAAGAATTGCAGCTAGCAATAGAGCATAATTTCTGGACACCGCAATACCGTGACTATCAGCGGATCACCTTTTAATTGTATTGAAGATGGATTCTTATCATCGCTAGTTTTTTTGCGCCAGCCTGCTTTCATCTGATTCATTGATGGAATATCAAAAAGCCCTGATCTTTTGATGAGGGCTTTTTTATTGCCGTAGGGGGGGTACTATGGTCATATCTTGGTTATAAAATCAGAAAGTACATTAAGAATTTTTTATTGAGTGAAACAAAAATGAAAGGATCATTTAAAAAAATAACATCAACATAAAAAAAGCCCCGATCTTTCGATCAGGGCTTTTTTAGAATCTGGAGCGGGAAAGGAGACTCGAACTCCCGACCCCAACCTTGGCAAGGTCACCGATATTTATTCCATTAAATTACATTAATTATAAGTATATGATTTAATTGGTAGTATTTGGTTTTTGGTAGGGCGAATTTTTGATGAATTTAGATCATTTAATGTTATTTTGGTCACTTTATTTTAGACATTTTAGTTTGTAAAAGTCACCTATGTTTTGATCCTGATTTTTCATATTATTAATAACATTATATTGTTTAATATAGTGTTATTAATAATTTATAAATCGACTACAACATGTAGTAGCGAAGATGCTCAAAATGCACTTACTACGTAACATCAGTTAAATAAAAGTCTCCCACAAACCCGGTACGGTTCAAATTTTATGATGAGAGGGGTGTTGCCTGGGGCTACGGTTTCTGTTTGGCCTTTTGGCGTAAGACGTACAAATATAAGCTTTCTACTTTTTCACGTGCCCATGGTGTGGTACGCAAGAATCGCAATGATGATTTAACACTTGGGTCTATGCAAAAACATCTAATTTCAATTTTACGACTTAAACCTTCAAAGCCACCGTAGTAATCCAATAATTCATCCAAAATGTCAGCAAGTTTTTTACCGTGTAAAGGGTCATTGGAGGTGTTCATAATAGATCAATCGTATTTTGGGTGGCCATTATTATAACCTGGGCTAGTTGGAAAACTAGAGAGTTGGAATGTAGGTAATGATGGACTGGACTGCTCCCAGTATACCTCTTGAGAAGAGGAACTTCTTATACCTTGAATTTGAATTATTAGACAAAATTATGACTTTTAATTTTCTGTGTAATGAAGCTTTGTATTTCTTAATATTTACCCTGAAGCCGAAGTCCTTCGACTACGTTTAATACAGTAGCTAATCCATGAGTAGTCTGAATCTGTTTTATCGGAATGCCTTTGGTTAGCTTATTTGGTGACTTCATAAAATGCTGCATCCATTTAGCCTCTCCACCTGTTAGAGCATCTAGTGATATCGCAATACGAATTAAAATAATTGCGAGTTCTCCCTGACTTGAATCGGGATCTAACTCAAGCGAATTTAAAGTTTCCACTGAATCTAAATTGATAACGATAGCAAGCTGGTCCTGTGTCAAACCAAGTTGTTTTGCAGATGATAAAACAGCTTTAGTTAATACCTTTTTTTGTTTTGCAATTTTTTCTGATGTTTTATGCATGACTGATCTCAGTTTCAGACGTTGCTGATACCTAGAGTTTATACTATTTGATTATCGTTTCTCAGAGTTCAAATTTTTATTACAAACAGCTTAAAGACGAGAAACGATCATTAGATACATCAGTAGTTTGAATACCCCAAGTGCTTTTGCATCTTTATACTTGAAAGAGAACTTGATTCGCTCTTCATCCTCATTCAGGCTGAAATTTTCTATCCGTAATGCTAAATCCTGTAATGTGTTTTTGAGCTGTTCCTTACTCCGTTGGGAAAGCTCAAGATGAAGATATTTTTTAGGAAATAAACTGCTGATAAAAGACATAAACTTTTTCAGTTGGCGTTTTTCATTCAGTTCAAAAATGAACTGGGCTGAATTGGGCTGAACTTTTTCAAGATAAATTGAATAGATCGTATTGAGCTGTTTTTCATATTGATGATGTACTGTTGTGAAGCGTTCCTGAACCTTATGAATGATCTGTTTTTCTTCCTGATTGGTGGGCAACATGGTGACCAGTGCATCAGGAGATTTTCTTAAAAAGTCTGTAGTAAATAGGCGGGAAGATTTTTTTTGGTTTAGACAGGAAGTTTTCAAATGCAGGGCTCTAGCACGTAATTTTTTTGCTACTTGCAAAGGAATAGCTTCAGGTAATAAAAGATTCTCTTCTTTTTCAACTACAAGAATGTGATGCAATAGTTCAAAATTCATTTCGGAATCATGTGCTCCCAGTACGAGTGGATCAGTGGAACGCTGGTGCCCTGGTTGATATTGATGATCATGTTGCTTGTAACGGTCTTTAGTGAGTTGATCAAATAAGAACGACCTGATTGCACGTTGTTGAACAGGGTATTTAACAGCAGCATCATGTTTTAGAATATTAAAATAGGCTTCTTTAGGAAGCGGGCTTTGTATTTGATTGAGCTGATAACTGATTGCCAGATGCATTAAATGCAGATAGCTAGAACAGGTTGTTTCAGGTGTCAGATGCCCGGCAAAATGAGAAAGGGCGTACCAGATCTGTTGAGTATTTCTGTTTCGTTGCAAGGCATAACGGATGCGGAGTTGCTCATTTGGCGTATAGTCTGTAAATGCATCAGCAAGCGGTGAGTGTTTTAAAATCAGATAAAGATGATTAAATGCTGAATGACGCAGGCTGTGATAAGTAAAATTGTGCTCACCGAAAAATGACTGGATTAACTGTTTTAATAGAGAATTTACTTCATTTTCATGAGTTTCTTTTAAGGACTGTTTTAGAAACAGCGGTTGTGCAAGTGATTTTCCTTGTGCTTTTAGAACTCGTTGTCTGTTCTCACTATACGTTTTGAATGCGTGTAATTCGCCTGCTTTAAGCAGATGATGAAGAGGGATCTTACGGTAAGCTGAATAACTTTTTTGATTTTTACTGCGATTATTTCGGATAGTTAACATCACAGCATCTTCAGTAATAAACAGATCACGGGCAAAAATATTTAATGTTTCATTAATCCGTAGTCCGGCTCTGAAACCCAGAATAAAAATAAGTTTAAACATATTTTTATCTTGAACCGAAATACCTTGATTAGTTTCGAGCCGCTGTAACATGCCGTGAAAAAGATGTGGTGAGATCAGTGCGGTTTTGCAGATTTTTGGTTGGATTAAATTATCCAGATCGACAGCCGGAGCATTAAAGAACAAGCTCTGTTTGTGATGAAATTCCTGTAGACGTTTTTGTATAGTCGCTCGATTCGTTTCTTTCTTTAATAAAAGCATTTCTCCATACATATCTTCAAAGTCAGCATCTGAAAATGATGCAATATCTTTGTCTTGCGTTGCCTGTAGCCAATGGACGGCAAACTGTGAAAACATGGTATTTAGAGAACTCTGCTTAATTGACTGAAAATCTGCTTGTATAAGCTTGCGCTTAAATCGTTGCTGCTGCTGAATAATATGATTGAGAAGGTCTAGTTGGGAATCCGTTAATTTTGAGCGTAGAATGCTCCACAGCAGCAAACGCTCCAAGGCTGGAGGTTGTTCCTTGGCGTATAATTCTATGAGTCGATCGCTATAGTTTTTTGCACGAATAGCTCGACGTATTTCTGCTAAAGCATCAGCTATATCTATAGAAATATTGGTTATAGAGGGAGCCTGATGGTTTTCACAAGTATTCTCAATCTTATTGTTATTAGGATTAGCTTGTTCAACCTGAACAAAATAAGCTGCTAATTGTTTTTCAAGAGGACTTGAACTGCAAATTTCATTTTTTAAGATACAAATGGACATTTGATCCAGTCCGCTGTTTTTCAGGAACTGTGTATAGTAAAAACCGTATTTTAACAGGTCCTTACAACGTACTTTTTCTTTAGGAAAGCATTCGATAATACAAGCATTAATCAGTTGTTCTGCATTATAAATGTCCGAAAATAAATCAAATTTTTGATGTTTTAGTCTGTAGATCCAGCATTTCACAATATCGTGCAGCACAAATGTTTTGGTATAGCTGACTGAAAACTCAAGGTCATTAATACGCTGATTACCGAAATTTGGATTTGGGATCTCTAGAGAAACAATATGATTCGAGTCTAAGAAGCTTTGAAATTTCTTTGTTTTTAAAATGATTTTTAAAAACTTTTGTAGTTCGTTCTCATTATAAATGCCATTGAATAATATTGTGCTGATCAAACAAAAAGCGAGGGATTGAGTTGGACTGAAGTCATTATGTCCTGTCCAGTGAGCAATCAAATTTTTGGCAAATTGAGTCACCCTTTTACCATGTTTTAAAGTCTCAATATTTTGCTGAGGTGGGGGGCTTTCATGACTAACAGGTGTTGCAGGAATAGGGTAGTTTTGATTTGATAAACGATTAAAACGCTTGATATATTTCGCGAATTCTAAGCGTGCCATTTTATGACTACGAGTATTAGATTTGTACTTTTCTAAAAGTTGATTATCGACTTGTCTATATACATCGGAATAGTTTCCAGGTGTAAGCTCTAGGCATTTCTCACTAAATAATTTAAGAAGAAATTCCTTATTTTTTATAAGTTTTTTTTGTCGTTTTATGGAGTGTGGATGTCTGCTCATTTAATCATGATCCCGTTGAATGTCGACATACTTTTAAGTTCTAATATTTCGACAAGCTTGTCTTGTGCCACTCGAATATGATCGTAATCAGTTGCCTGAAAACCCGAATAACGATCAAACAGTCCCTGCATTGCTTCGTCATGACCAAAGATGCCTTTAACTACATCTTCATTGCAGTATTGTGCAAAAAAATAACGAGCAAAGTGGCGGGTCCAATTGCGCTGAAGGGCTATTTCTGTACAGTATTTTTGAATATCAGAAAGTTCTAAATTTCGGATATATCCTTGTGGATCGTAAAATAATAGAAAGGGGCGTTCACCCTCGAAGATCTCATGGATTGCTTGTACTTGTTCATTGGACAGATAGGCTTTCGTGAGGTAGAGAAAGTGTTTTAAATATTTTAGGTAATGCTGTATTTCATCACGAAGATAATCGTTAAACGGTAGATATCGTCCAATGGTGCCCGAATAACGCTGCTCTTTATCTGCAACAGCCATCAATTGATTGTCGAGGTCAATATAATCTAGATTGGGCGGGAAGGACTCACTTGGTCGGGCAGAGGTCATAATCATGCAAATATGCCAAAGCCAAATTGAATAATACTTCAGTGTTTTGAAAGGATTTGGATTACCCCGAACTTGTTCATCAAGCTGTTTAAATAAAGATTTAACCAGTGGCAGATCAGGTGTTTGCTGACTACCGAAAGTAATAGGAGATTTAAATTCTTCGATATAACTACTGTTGAGGTGCGGGCAAACTAGATAAAGTGTTTGGCTATAAATATCGAGAATATCTATGATCTGTGTTGAAGAGTAATGGCATGGAATATAGTGTTGAAGGCTTACGCCGCTAAGTAACTTACTTTCCAATTCATAACCTAGCTCATTCAATGTAATGTCACTGAGTAAACGTGGGAGATTTTGTTGAGTTAGCTGGAAAGTCAGCTCTTTATTGATGCTACGTAAATGCTCTTGTACCTTTGAATCAATTTTTGCATGATCCCACTTTTTTAGTTGAAAAATATTTTTAAAGTAAACTTGAGGCAAGGGAATCGTAAAAGAGTTTATGGTATTCAGCATATGTTCTTTTAAAACAAAATCTTTGAATTTAGAGACTTCAAAGCTTTGTTTGAAGAAACACGTGTCAGGCTTCAGTAAAACCTTTTTATTTTTTGCAGTGATTCGTGAGTTTTTTTGGAAAACTGGCAGATCTTTATAATAAGTAAGGCTGAGTACTGAAAATAGAAGTAAAGCATGAATGGGAGAACTTTCTGCTTCTTCAAATAAAACTTGCATAACGTGCCGTGCAGTAGGTAAATCGAAAACCCGAGGATTTGGCTTGTTCATTAGCTCATTCTTGTTTTGATGCAGAATTTTACTTTTCAGATTTACGATTTGAGCAGTGACAGAATGTTGCTCTAATCCATTAAATTCAAAGTTATGATCTTCAACTGTTTCAATGATTTTATCTTCGCGTGATTGTTTAGCTGTACCCTGTTCAAACTTGGTCTGATACGTTTGCTCATCATCAAGAGTAGTTCTTGATGTCTTGTAAATATCTGTTTGGGGAGATTCTTGTTGGATGCCTGGATTACTTTGACGGTGTCTTTTTTGACGTTCTGATTGAGTATAGGTATACGTATAAATAACGCGGATTTCTGCCAATTGGCCTATTTCGGTTTTCTTTAAACTCTCTTTGGATTTGTCAAATAATTTTCTATTCTCAGTTTCAGCTTCTTTTAGAAATTCAACAAGATCGTCTAATTCGATCGGAAGAGACGGTAAAAAATTGTAAAGCCAATGGTATTCCTGCTTTGTACTGGCTAAACGAAAACGTCTACAAAGATTAGCTACAGTAGCTGCATGTTCTTTGCTATCAAGTAATTCAATGCATTGAGTATTGAAAATGGCCCATTTCAGTGCATTTGATTGATATGCTGATGGAGTGTTGATCAGCGCCAGGAGATAATGAGCTAATGGATACTTACTAATCGATAGATCAGTAGGATGCTGATTCATAATTTTAATTAGTTTAACGATTTCAGCTGGTCGGATGAAATCATTGAGCTTAAAGAAGTCCTGATCATTTTCCAGTTTTGCTTCCGCCAGTGCTTGATAGAAGTCTCGAAATGGTTCAAGCTTTAATTCTTGAGTATCTTCTAAATAACGATATTCATTCATGATTAAATTCCCGCCAGAATTTTTTCTAATGACAGTGGGTCGGCATAATTTGAAATAGAACTCACTGGACTTTTGGATTTAGACAGTCCTGATAATTCTCGTAGATAATTGATAGTTAAAACTTCCTGACCGAAAACTTCCTGAAGATGTGCAGCTAAGTATTGTTCATTTAGCCAATTCGAAATGACGTCTAAGCCATGAATGGAGTGGTGTAATCCGGAACACAGTAAGGCCTTTACTTCGCTTAAAGCCTGGATGGTGAATTCGTAGGAATTATTTTTTTCATAAGCTCTGAACTTAAATTCATTTTTATTCTTGTTGTAAAAATAGGCATAGATCCAACTGAAATGACTACTAAAAAAATAGTGATCAGCTTTGTCTGTTGTCAGAAGAGGGATTTCGATATTCTGTTTAAAAGTTAAATTCAAGTGATAGTTTTGCTGTTTCTGATTAAGCTGAAAAAATAGAGCAATCCAGATTTGATAGGCATGCATACAGTTTGGATAACACATTAATTGCAGGTTTTTTGCAGGCACGCGATAATTTGGTGTGTTTTTCTTTTTTACAGACATACAGTGATACTTCCCCATATTTGTGCCAAATGGCTGAAAATAAAAAAATAATATTCATATAGTTTTCAATAGTGAGACAATGGCTAAAAATACCATATATTGTATTTTTTCTTCTTTAAATCACTATATATAGTTATCTGTTGTTTATAAAAGTGTGATTTAAATCAAAAAATAAATAAGTTTTTGCTAAGCAGGTGGACAAATTTAACTTGATTGATATCGAGAGCCGTATATGGAAATTAAACAACTGAAACAGGTAGAAGTCGTTACAGATGTTGTATGTGATGTATGCAACCAATCAACGAAATTGGAATTTGGAACTTTATCTGCGCATTGGGGCTATGGTTCTAAGTATGACGGGGAAAGATATGAATTGCAGTTATGTGAGAAATGTTTTTTTTATGCACTTGCGACATTAAAAAAAGAGCGAGCAGATGAGTTTATGTTTGATGAAAACTTTGACCCTTCAACCCTAGATGGGTTTGGGTTGAAGTGAACCTATCATCGCGACAGGTTCTAAGAATCCAGAAAATACTGATTCATATCCACGCTAGCAGCTTCATTTTTAATGGCGAGTAAGGGATTCAGGAAAAATATTTTTCTTTGCTTCGAGGTCACTGAGTTCGGAAAATGCTTGAATACCGCCTGCGGCTTTAATTCCATCTAAAGCGACAGATAGAGCTTCCTGATCTGACAGGAATGTTTCATCCCATACGGTAGAAGTACCACTTTGGCTCACCACTTCCAGTGTCCAATCACTATCAGGTAATCGATAAATTAGAATTTCAATTTGCTCATTATCCTCTTGTAAAACTTGAGATAAGGGAGAGTCGATTAAATCATTTTCATCATAATCCAGAGTACTGTCATGATCAGACATCAGCGGCAGCCTTTATTGTATTTAACATCCGTCCATAGTAATGAATGAATTAAATTTTGCCTAGCAGTGGATATTATGGGGTACAAAGAATGGCTAAATTCAAAAAATAATTACCCCGACAATAAAACAAAATAATCCAAAAATTACCCAAATCCAGACATTCGATTTGGGTTGCTCGGTATCTGATGTATAGAACGGTTGTTGTTCCTGAGCAGGATTCTCTGGGTTGCCAGCTCTATTTTTATAGGGTTGGCGCTTGGAATAGGATAGGCCTGTGCCAGGAATACCAACGCTGGTTCGGGTGCCTTTTTTGCCAATATTTAAAGAAGCACCAGGTTTGCCAATGCTTGCACTGCTGATGCCTTTATGCGTCAGATTGATTTTTAATCCAGGTAAGATTTTAATACTCTTGCGAAATCTGAAGCCCATATTTTTCCCCCTATAAAATTGAATCTACCTTATTTTATGAAGTACAATAAGTATAATTTTATATAATATAATTACTAATTATTTACTTAAGTTATGGAGTGTCATAACTTGATTGTTTAGCATTGAATAAAATTGATACATGATTTTGATATATAACATGTTTTACGAGAAAATGGTAGCTTTTTGACGAATTAATTTCATAAAAAATATTGTCATTATTTATCAAAATTCAGTAAATTTTACTTGTGCTTATCTTTGCTTAATATTAATAATAATGGATAGAAAGTAAATTTTATTAATGGAATATTAAAGAATAAAATTACTTACTAGATCTATATTGAATCTTACTACAGTTAAAAATTTTTAGGGGTAAAAATGAGAAGACTACCAGTTTACTTATTACTAGATACATCAGGCTCAATGATGGGAGAGCCTATTGAGGCTGTAAAAAATGGTGTAGAGATACTTGTTTCATCATTAAGACAAGATCCTTATGCATTAGAAACGGCTCACCTTTCAATAATTAGTTTTGATACAAATGCAAAACAGATAGTTCCTTTAACGGAAATAGCTATGTTTAATTCTCCTCAATTACAAGCTACAGGAACAACACAGTTAGGAGAGGCACTAGCATTATTAGCTGAAAAAATTGAGCAAGAAGTTCAAAAAACAACGCCTGAAGTTAGAGGGGATTGGAAGCCTTTAGTGTTTATTATGACTGATGGCGTACCAACTGATGATTGGAAAAAAGGCTTTGAAAAATTAAAACAAGTTAAAACAGGGATGATTATTGCCTGTGCGGCAGGTCATAACGCAGATACATCCATTTTAAAACAAATCACTGAGGTTGTAGTCGAATTGGCGACTGCTGATACCAATACTATTAAAGCCTTTTTCAAATGGGTTTCTGCAAGTATTTCTACTGGTAGTCAAAAAGTAGATGCGGGGCAGAAAGAAGTGAATGGATTGAACGATTTACCCCCACCTCCACCTGAAGTAAATGTTGTACTTTAACTAATTATAAATAATCGAAAGGAAAAAATGATGGCGATTACATTAGCCAAAGGACAAGGCTTAAGCCTTGAAAAATCGCAACATAATTTATCTTTAGTAACCATCGGTTTAGGCTGGGATATTGCTGAAAAAAAGACAGGTTTTTTGGGAGGTTTATTTGGAAGTCAATCTGCAGAATATGATCTAGATGTAGTGGCTTTTTTATGTGATGCAGATGGTAAGGTTCGAGATTTAGGGTGGGATGGAGCGGGGAATGCCACGCTTAGAGATAGTGATGTAATTTTTTTTAATAACTTATATCATCGTTCGGGCAACATTCGGTTAACGGGAGATAATCGAACAGGAGCTGGTGATGGTGATGATGAACAAATTATTGTGAAGTTAAATTCACTGTCAAACGATTATCAAAAAATTGTATTTATTGTTCAAATTTATGAGGGTATTAAAAATAATCAACATTTTGGTCAAGTGGATAATGCATTTATTCGTGCTGTAGATGCATCTGGTAAAGAGATGGTGCGTTTTGACTTATCTGGTAAAGGTTATGATCAGCAACGTTCATTGTTATTTGCAGAACTGGTTCGTGAAATTAATGGTTGGAAATTCAATGCTTTAGGTCAATCTTCTGCATCTGATAATTTTTTGGAATGGTTAAAAGAATACGTATAAAGAGATAACAATGCGCCGTCTACCAGTTTATATTTTGCTTGATACATCAGGTTCTATGAAAGGAGAACCCATTCACTCTGTGAATGTTGGTCTCCAATCTATGTTAAGCGCTTTAAGGCAAGATCCCTACGCTCTTGAAAGTGTTTATATCAGTATTATTACTTTTGATATTGAAGCAAGGGTTTATTTGTCACTTACACCTCTGGAGGAAATTCAAATTCCAGAAATTGAAGTGCCGAGTTCAGGTGCAACATTTATGGGAGCAGCTTTGGAATTACTTGCGCAGGAAGTCGAAACCAATGTTAAGAAAACCACATCGGATGAAAAAGGTGATTGGCGCCCATTGATTTTCCTCATGACAGATGGTTCTCCTTCAGATGTTTATGCGTATCAGCAAATAATTCCTCATATCCAACAATTGAATTTTGCAACCATCGTGGCTTGTGCAGCAGGTCCAAAAGCAAAAACTGAGACTTTGTTACAGCTTACGCAGAAAGTAGTAGTACTCGATACTATGGATACCACTTCATTCTCAAGTTTCTTTAAATGGGTTTCAGCAAGTGTCGTTGCAGGAAGTAGTAGTGCAGGAATTAGTGGACCAATATCACTGCCACCACCACCATCTGAAATTCAGTTAGTGTTATAAGGGAAAATTCAAATTTTTCTCGTTTGATTTTATGTTCGGATCGATGATCTTGCTTAATTGTATCGATGAATTAATAAGATCAAACTTATAATAGATTTTTAATGTAAATCATAACAATAAGATGGGATGAATTATGCGCCGATTACCTGTATTTTTTGTAATTGACTGTTCAGAGTCGATGGTTGGTAAACCGTTAGAAGCAGTTCAAGAGGGTATTGATTTCATCATGAAAAGTCTCAGGACAGATCCTTATGCTTTGGAGACGGTTTATGTTTCAATTATTGCCTATGCAGGAATCGTGCGTACTCTAGTGCCATTAACTGAGTTATTTGCATATCGACATTGTGAATTACCCTTAGGTGGAGGAACACATTTAGGTAAAGCTTTAGACCATCTCGGTAAAGAAATCGATCGCTTTGTTATACGTACAACAGTAGATGTAAAAGGTGATTGGAAACCAGTTGTTTATTTGTTTACCGATGGACGCCCTACAGATGATTATCAAGAAGCTATTTATCGTTGGAAAACAAAATACGAAGACAAAGTATCGTTGGTAGCTATTGGTTTAGGTCAAGATGTCGATTTTACTATTTTGAAACAATTTGCAGAACATTGCATTATGCTCGATCAAGTTGATCAAGCATATGTAAAAAGCCTATGTAAGTGGATTAGTGCATCGGTTGTTTCGCAAAGTATTAGCGTAGGTCATCAGAATGAAAATCAACAAATATTGCCCCTTGATGAACGCTATATGCATTTGGCAAAAAATAAATTAAGCTTCCGCAAAGGCCATGCAGACGATCGTACCGTAACTTTTATAGGACGCTGTCAAAAATTGCATCATCCTTATATTCTAAAATATACACGTAACATGCAATACGATGGTCTATCTGATCTAAATATCAGTTTATATAACTTTAAATTAGACACTTGTGAAACAATTTCTGAAGATTATTTTAGCTGGACAGATCAGACTGCGGATAAGCCGACAATTAATACTGCACAGCTTGAAGGAGATGCGCAATGTCCACACTGTTATGCTGAAACAGCATTTGCTATGTGTGACTGTGGAAATTTGATGTGCTATGACGGTTATTCTGAATATGTGGTCTGTCCTTGGTGTCATAGACAAGTGAGTTTCACTATCTCCAGTGGTGGTTTTGACCTTACGCGCGGGCAAGGTTAATTATAATTACTTAAAATTTGGCTGATATTAGATATATTGGTTAAAAATTGCTCACTGGTAAAAAGAAACAAATAATGTGTTTGAAGAGTTGATTCTTAGGAAAAAAATATATGCATGAAAAACTTGCGGTAGAAATTCAAAAAATATTACAGAGAAAAAATTTAGTATTTACATCAACATTTGTTGATTTTTTCTCAAAAGATGAACATGTTCAACAACTTGATCAGCTTTTGCTACATCTGGGTGTTGACTTTAATCGTATTATTGCTTGTGAGCAATTAGATTTATTTGCAAAAAAATCGACTTATTTAAACCATGAATATGATTTGACAGTATCTTGTCATGATGCATCTCAGCAGCTTAACAAAAGCACTATTCTAGAAACACAGCAGATGTCTCCTAAAGAGTTAAATTCATCACTTACAGATGATCTAAAAGATGGTATCAGACTTGAGGAGTTAACTGTTGATGTAGAGATTGATAATAATACTAAGTTAGAGTTTATTAGCCAAAATGATGATGAAACAAAAATGATGGAGCATCTTAGAGAGCTAGAGACTCAAAAAGAAAATATGACTTGTGTTCAAGATGTCTTAAAAAAAATTGATACGACTCCAACTTTAGCAAAAATTACCCCACTTGATGATTCCTCTCCACAAGACCAATCTCCAACTCAGATAACAATAGAAGATAATCATTCTATGTATAGTAATGAAGTAAAGTTCCAAGTTGAAAATGCGCGTGTCGGACAGTTTTATAATTCTAAGATTTCAATTAGTTCAGCACATGACTTCAACAAGATTCGATTTAAAGCAGAAAGTTTTAGATTTGGAAAGCATGACTTTTATTTTGATGAGGAGTCCCAAACAGTACGTGGTGAACCTGAACATGCCGAAGAGTTCGAATTCACTTTCCAATATAGTATGGATAATGCAACCCATTCAGGCCGTTGCAAGCTTAATATCATCCCAGATCCACGTAGTTTATGGAAGGTGCTTGAACCTGAAGCAGGTCAACCGTTTATTAAGGATCATACAGACCAGCGCCTTATATCTACGGAAAAATTTGATTTAATTGCAGCCAGTCGTCGAGGACGCTCTCATGAACATGCAGGGACATTCCGTGACGATGATTTTAGTCTTTTTTATATTCCAGATACAGAATGGTCAGTAATCACTGTTGCTGATGGTGCAGGAAGTGCAATTTACTCACGAGAGGGCTCAAGAATTGCAGTAGATATTGTTGAAAAACAATTTTCTGGATATTTGAATGCCGCTACAATTACTTCACTTGAGGAAGATCTTTCGCAATGGCAAATAGGGCAACAAGATGAAGTAACGAAGCAAATTGCTAAAAAATTAAATGAGCAATTCTTTAATGTTTATTATGATATTTATAAGTCAATTATTGAAGAGATTGAATTGCAGGCTAAAGCATCTAATGTGCCAGCAAAAGCATTTTCAACAACTTTATTGGTGGCTGTTGTCCGCCAATATCAAAACAGAACTTTTATCAGTACATTTTCAGTCGGAGATGGGGCGATCGCTGTTTATAGAAGAGATTCGGTTCGCTTAATGAATGTAGCGGACGGTGGAGAATATGCGGGACAAACACAATTTTTAGATCGTAGTATTGCTTCAGACTTCGGCACCCGTATCAAAATTGGACATTTCAATGATATTGATGCGGTATTGATCATGACAGATGGAATCTCTGATCCTATTTTTGAGACAGAGGTTGGCTTGGGACAACATCCGTTATGGACAAAAATGTATCAGGAAATTGAACCTTTATTCCACCAGCCAGATGCAGATGTCGCATTGTTAGAATGGATGCACTTCTTTAAACCGGGTCATCATGATGATCGAACCATGGCAGTGCTATGGAATAAGAAGGCATCAGCATATCAATTAGACCAAGATTCAACAGAAGTATAAGGAACATAGTCGTGGCAGGAAAAATTGTTAAATGTACAACTGTTGATGGTCGTCCAATTGAGTTTGTCGATGAAGTGATTGGTTCTGGTGCAATGAAAGATGTGTATTTTTCACCTGATAAAAGCTATGTAGTATGCTTTTTTAGTAAGGAGAAAAATAAATTCTATGAATCCAAAGCAGCGCTTGACCAACAGAAAGAGCGCCTAAAAGAAATCGTTGGCAATAAATGGAATGGTATTTTTAATGGGGTCGGAGGAGATTATTGGAAGAATATCTACTGTTGGCCAGATGCATTAGTTGAATATAATAATCTGATAGGAATTACTGCGCCAACTTATAAAAAACAGTTTTTCTTTGAACATGGTTCAAAAAATAATGATTTTCTAAGTATTAAGGGTAAAGAAAAAGAAGGTAAGTGGTTTGCGAGTGCGAATAATCAAAATCGTTTTTTAGACGATCGGGAAAAGGGTACATGGCTCAATTATCTTAAAATTAGTATTCTAATTTCACGTGCAGTACGTCGTATGCATGCTGCTGGGGTAGCTCACTCAGATTTATCTTACAAAAATGTATTGATTGATCCAGTTACGGGAAGTGCGTGTGTCATTGATGTCGATGGCTTAGTTGTACCTGGTAAATATCCTCCTGATGTAGTGGGAACTCCTGATTTTATTGCACCAGAAGTGGTAACGACTAGTCACTTATCAAAAGAAGATCCAAAACGTTTTTTACCTAGTATTACAACAGATAGACATGCCTTGGGTGTGTTGATCTATATGTATTTGTTATATCGCCATCCTTTACGTGGTGGAAAAATCCACGATATGGATGACCCACAAAAAGATGAAAATCTAGGCATGGGGCAAAAGGCATTATTCATCGAACATCCGACAGACCACTCCAACCGTGTTCGTTCTAATCAATTAAAATCATCTCAATTACCTTGGGCAGATCCACAGCAAATTCCTTATACTGTGACAGGACCATATTTAACCGAATTATTTAATAAATGTTTTATTGATGGTTTGCATGAACCGAGTAAGCGACCTTCTGCAAATGATTGGGAAGATGCTTTAGTCAAAACCGTTGACTTAATTCAGCCGTGTTTAAATGCTAATTGTACCCATAAGTGGTATGTTTTCGATAATACTACTGCACCAAAATGTCCTTTCTGCAATACGCCATTTTCAGGTAAGCTGCCAATACTAAACTTATATTCTGCACGTCAAGAAGGAAAGTTTAGACCAGATAATCATCGTTTAATGGTATGGACAGGTCAGTCTTTATTTGAATGGCATACTAATCATTTAGTTGCTCCTAATGAACGTTTAACTCCTGCTCAAACTAAACGGAAAGGTTATTTTGTTTTTCATAATAATAAGTGGTGGTTAGTTAATGAAGGGTTAGCAGATTTGACTGACGTAACAACCAAAACAGCTATCCCGATTGGAGGTAAAATTGAGCTAAAAGATGGTGTAAAAATTTTACTTTCAAAGCAAGAAGGTGGCCGTCTGGCTGTAGTACAGATGGTTGAAGCTTAGACTGAAAATGTATTGAGCATAAGTTTATCTTGGGTAGACGGTTGAGACTTACATAAACCAAAAGTTTTATAGCGTAATAAAATCATTTCTGCCCAATTGCGATGTGTAGCAGGTTCTAACATTGAGCCGTGGCTTTTAAATACACTTTTAGCATCTTGCGATAAAATTTGCTGTGCTTCATGAAATTCTTCTGTAGTTATTTGAAGGGCTTGATGAATATACGCAATTTGCGAAGGATGAATGGCAGTTTTTGTATAAATCCCATTATTCATATCTTGGCATATTTCACTCATGAGCAATTGCGTGTGGTTAATATGTTCACACACTGGCGAACTGAGTTGAAAACCAGCTGGAATAAATAAGCCTGCCAATTGTGAAATCAATATACCTACAGGGGTTTGATAAATAGTACTATTTTTAGGACGACGTAAATTTAAACAGGACAGAAGGTCATTACCTCCAATTCTTAAACACAAGGTTTTATGAAAATCATACTTGAGGGCTTGATTAAGTTCCATATTATGGCCCATATCAAAAATCTCTTTAGTTTCAAGCGTTGGCATCAGGTTGATATTAGATGGCAAAACGTCCATCCACTGTTTTAGATCGTGTAGCGTAAACTTGGGTAAAATCATACCACTGTAGGTATGATTTAATTCCCAGTCGACAATGTGTTTTGCCATCTCAATATTTCTAGGACGAATAAACATTGCAGGTGCTTTAGGATTCGGCTGTTCTAAACGTTTTTGTAATAAAAGTTTTAGGTTAACCATCGCAGTTTGTACGTCTCTTTCCAATACGGCATCTTCTAAACAGACTGCAATAGATTTAAGTATTGGAAATTTAATCCCTTCGGTAACTTCCCATAACTGCTCATGAGTTGCAGGAATGTACATGGTTGCACCAAGTTCAATCGCATGTTGCAGTTGTTTCATTTATTTTTCTCGACTTTTTTTATCAGAGTGACTGCATGGTATGGACCTAACTTGGCACCTAAAATATCTACAGGAATATTTTGTTCTTTGGCAAAATGTAACAGTAATTGTACATGGGGATTGGATGGATCACGAATTAATATTCTTTCAGGAATACGTCTTAATACCGCACGTGTCGCTTCTGCAATACTAGGTTTAATACGATTAATATTTTTAATATTATAGGTGTCAGAGATCCAAATAATCGTATCTAAACAAATTTTTTGTTGTTTGAGTCGAATATGATTATTCCAATGGGATAAATTTGTAGACGGATTCTGATTAATAATATTTAAAATTTTGTCTGTAAAATCTACTGAAATATCATGTTCAGCTAGATGTTTGTAAACTAAACAACTATGCCAATTTTTAGGCTCATAGCAATTTTTTTTTGCTAACTCAAAATTGATATGATCTTTTAAAATGGTGCGTGAGGTTAAACCAGAGACCACAGAACCTAGAATACCAAACGGAATCAGCCAATCCTCACAGCTAGCACTTAACCAAGAATAGCCACCTAAATCGGCTAAGGTGACAAGGCGAGGAATATCCCAGCCTGCATCAAATAATGCCGGATAATCTGCTAAATTTTGGGTTAACTCTCGACAAATTGCACCTTTACCTGTCCAACCATCTACAAAAACAATATTTTCCGCACCATGTTGATCAATAATGGCATGTAAGGCTGCAAAGTCGATACCGCGATCACGAATAATACTAATACCGTAATGTACGCACTGCTGATATTTTTCAATATAGTGCTTGAGCAGTACCCCTAAAGGTACACCTGCACGTACTAGACTGACCAAAATAATAGGCTGATTTTTAAATCGACTCAGTAGAGAGTTACCAATTTTCTGTACATCACAAGCCAGACGTTCAGCACCTTGCTCAAAAGCGTATTGAAAATGACGCATCTGCTCTTTTGAAGGGGGATGCTCTACACTAATCATTTGGGAGTAATGTTTTTTCCCTGATTGAATCAAATACTCTTTTTCTGCCAATGGTGTCGGTTCAATATCATCAATATTGAGTAAAAAGGTTACATCTTGCGGTCGATATGAACCATGAAAACCTAAGGTATTAAGATTGGATGCACCAGCATAATTCTTATCCATGTCCTAAATATCCTTTCGCATTATGATCTTGCATTAAACTTTGTGCTAAAAACTTATCCAATTGGCTATTTTTGGGCATACCAAACCAATCACAGCACGCTAAGAAGCCGGCATCAGATAAACTGTCGCCCCAACCTAAGATGGCACGTTCACGTTCAGGGTCATATTTGTTGATAAAAAATTCGACTGCTTTTTGTTTAGAAACAAATTTTGGAATAATCGCCAAATTATTACCATTGATATGTACGTAACAATGCTCGAGCACTTCAGCAGGTAAGTTGGCAATAATTTTAGATAAAAATAATGGTTCCGGATCATTCTGTTTGGCAACGGTATAAATTTTCCCGCCATTTTCTTCCACCGTCCAAGTACGGATTGATCCAAAAGGTTTTGCATAATCCAGTAGTGCATTGGGTAGATCATTGAGTAAGTGTTCTAACTCTGCTGTAGCTTGCTGTTGCAAAACAAGCCATTCTTGATCAACCTGTTTATTGGCCCCTAAAATGGTTCCGCCATGTGAGCAGACTGCACCGTGCTGAAAAGGAATATGTACGCGTTGTAATGCTTCTACTGACCGAGCAGTGACTGGAATTACTTCAGCAGACTCTAATAGCCAATTCACGAATATTTGCTGTTTTGGCAGCATATAAGAGAGCGGTTCACCTAATTTATCTGTAGTCGCAATTTTATGTAAAGGCGTAGGTGTGCTTTTACGATGTGTTTGAAAAAGTGTGTCATCTAAGTCAACAAAAATTAACGGCTTAGCATTCATAACTAATAATTTCCAAGTTTTTTATTTGTTCAAAAAGCAGAGGATCAACACTATCTTTAGCAGTTTCAATGATTAAAAAGACACGATCAAATTGTTGATGTTTCACGTTGTATGCATAGTTATTCATATTGAGTCCATAATTGTCTTTAAATAAACAAATACTTTCAATAGCATGACCTTGCATAATCGGAGAGCGGGTGGTGGAGCTAAAATAAACCTCAACATCTTGCTTTTCTAGTTGCTCTGCCATGAGGAAAGGAATCCAGGTGAATTCACCCGAACCTAACACTAAAACTTTTTCATGCGCTTGAATGGATTTAATCTGTTGCCACACAGAACAATCCAGAAAAGTCGGTTCGCGTCCCCAGTCATTGGGTGCAATAACTTTTTGACTTTGTTGTTGGGTTGAACTGACATTCGGCATTTGAATATCAATTTCTTTATTGTTATCTTGCCACTGCCAGTGACCTTGTAATAAAGAAATCACTTCAACTGGAATACCTAAATCATCGGTGACTAAGTGCTGTTCAGCCCAATTGACTAAGGTTACTAAAATAATCCGTTCAATCTGTTCTAAACCCGATTTTTTAAGACTGAGAATTAAATTTCTAAAGGTTTTTCCAGTCGAAATTTCATCATCAACTAAAATAAGTGTTTTTGAACTCAGGATGTGTTGATGTTTAATAGCATTATGACTGGATAAGATAAACTGGTCTTGTGCATGGCTATGTTCTTCTAAAAACAAGCCTAATGTGGGCAAGGTTTCGACTGGATGCCGAGTAGTCGTTAAAAAAATCGCATTTTCCCCGAAATCTGGTTTGAGCTCACGATAGACTCCTGCGCCCAAACCGACTGCGGTTTCAGCCATACCAATCACACTAATGGGATAGGGTAAATTCTTGGGAATAAGTGCAGCAAGGTCTTGATAGCTTTTTTGCATCACGGATGGTGCGACAGGAATATGTTTACCCAGAACTTTAGAAACAAATAAAAATGCACGTTTCGGATTAATTCTTTCTGCAAAGCTCAGCAAATCATCCAATGTCCATTCAGGATGATGATGATTTACTGTCACACTAATACGGCCACGACTTAAATCAATATGTTTTATCAATGTTTACATTCCATTTTTATACTTTGTAGGATGGGGAGAACTTGTACTAAAGTAGTTGGTACGGGGCTCTTTAAAATTAAGTGCAATTTTTCAGCAATCAATTCTGCAATTAAATTAATTCCAGTATGTTGTGTATAGGCAAAACCGCCAGCGGGACGCGGGTTGATTTCTAAAATATGCCAGACTCCATGATCATCTTGCTTAAATTGAATATTGATCAATCCATCGCACTGGAAATGTTCTACTAAAATTTTACATATTTCATGACATGGATGCTCGATATAGCATTCTTGATAAAATTTAAATTTTATCCGAGTCACTAATGCTAAAATTTTGCCATTACTACAGGCAATATCTACAGAACATTCTTGCCCTTGCAAAAAAGGCATAATCAAATACTCAATAGGCGGCTGTAATTGAGCATAAGCTTCTATAAACTGTTGTGTATTACATAGAGTATTAGATTGAAATTTCATAAAATATGAAACATGATCGCTTAATTGCACAAAACCTGCACCATATACGCCATAAACAGGCTTTGCACAAATAGCGCTATATCGTTGTTGATATTCCTCAATAGCTTGCTTTAATTCATTAACATGAGCAACTTTTGTAGCAGAAATGCTAGGTAAGTTTAAACCTTCGCAAATTTGTCCAAATAAAAATTTATTATTAATATTTTCATGCTGACTGATGCCTCTGGCACCAGTTACTAATTGAATATCATGACGAGAAAATTCTTCACGAAATGGCTCAATAAATTGACTATGCTTTCCACAAAGCAAAAGTTGAATAGAATGCTTTTTACATTGTTCTAATAACCAGTCTGGACTTTCCTTAATAAGCGGTTGTTGAAAAAAATAATCTGCAAGCAGCTTCAGTCCAGGACGTTGTTTACTGTGAGAACAAAAAATAGTCAGATAGGGGGATAAATTTGAGTTTTTTAATAATTGAATAATGTCATTTTGACAGGAATAACTTTCAGCAATCCAGATATTGTAATGCGATTTCACAGTAGATTTGATCTCAATTTTATTTAATAACAATTATGAATTTATGATTCCATTCTACATGGAGTATATAAAATTTTTCATGTAATAAATTGAAAAATTGTTCTAGAAAGTCACTGGGTTGATATCAACCCACTGACGTGGTGGCGGGTTTTTATATTGCTATACTTGCCGCGTGAATCCGTCTATGTTAAAACGATATAGGACGAATAAAATAATTTTTAAGATATTTTTTTATACTCATATACTTAATTAGTTAAATGAAATATTACAATATTGTAAGAGGGTAGTATGCAACTTATTGCAGGTGGAAACATTGCTTTAGCATCTGAAGTGGTGGAGATATTAATAAAAACCAGTATTCCAAATCAAGTAGAGGTTGATTGTACTGCATATCTTTTAGCACAAAGTACGCAAAAAGTGCGTGGCGATCAGGACATGATCTTCTATGGACAAACTCAAACCTTGAATCAAAGTGTAGTACTGACTCAATCTAATTCTAATAATCCATATTTAACGAAATTTAAGATTAATACAGCATTACTAGATCCACAAATTCAAAAGGTTACTTTATGTGCAACAATTAATGAACCCAATAATTTTAGTCGAATCACTCCTATTCATATTGAACTTTTATCCGGTAATCAACCTATCGCTAATGCATTGATTCAGACTCAGTCTAAAACAGAAAAAGCATTAATTTTGGCAGAAGTGTATAAACATAATGATAAGTGGAAATTTAGATTTATTGATCAAGGCTTTAATGGCGGACTGAAACCTTTGGCCGAAAACTTTGGTGTGGTGATTGATGAGACTACAACGCATACTTCGCCAACGCCAACGCCAACGCCAACGCCAACGCCAACAAAATCAAATATAAATTTATCCAAGATCAAGTTAGATAAAAATAACTCGACAATTAATCTTAGTAAGAAAGGTTCAGCCTTTGGAAAAATTTCAGTCAATTTAAACTGGAATAAATCTATACCTAAATCCGAATCTTTTTTTCAAAAATTAACTCGCTCCAGTTCAATCGACTTGGATTTGGGGGCGATGATACAGCTTAAAGATGGCGGCATTGATTTAGTGCAACCGCTTGGTAACCGATTTGGTAATTTTGATCGCGCTCCCTATATGAAATTAGACGCAGATGATCGCACCGGAGCATCGCTAAATGGAGAAAACTTACACATTAACGGCACTCAATGGGATCGCATTGAACGTATTGTGATTTACACGTATATTTATGACGGTGCAGCACAGTGGACTGCAACAGATGGGGTGGTTACGATTCGTATTCCTGATCAACCAGAAATTGAAGTGCGCTTAACCGATGGTAATCAATTAACAACCTGTGCAATCATAGAATTAAAAAATGTGAATGGTGCTATTCAAGCCAATCGAGAAGTTCGTTATTTTAAAGACCAACAATTTTTAGATAAGTTTTATCGCTTTGGTTTCCGCTGGACCCAAGGCTCAAAAGATTAACAGTATCAATTTAATTTACATGTAATAAAGAAGAGAGAAAATTATGGCTATTTCATTAAACAAAGGTGGAAATCTATCTTTAAGTAAAACAGATCCATCGCTTAACCAAGTTTTGATTGGTTTAGGTTGGGATGCGCGAGCAACCGATGGTGCAGATTTTGACTTGGATGCTTCTGCATTTTTATTGGCTACAAATGATAAAGTTCGTGGTGAAACTGATTTTATTTTTTATAACCAAACCCGTTCACCAGAAGGTTCTGTCGAACATACCGGAGACAATCGTACCGGTGAGGGTGATGGCGATGATGAAGCGGTTAAAATTAATTTGGCGAAAGTTCCTGCTGATGTGCAAAAAATTGCCATTACTGTGACTATTCATGATGCTGAAAGCCGTGGGCAAAATTTTGGTCAAGTGCAAAATGCTTTTATTCGTGTAGTCAATGACCAGACCAATGTCGAAATTGTCCGCTTTGATTTAAATGAAGATTATTCTACTGAAACAGCGATGATTTTCGGTGAACTGTATCGTCATAATAGTGAATGGAAGTTTAGAGCCGTAGGGCAAGGTTATAATGGCGGTCTACGCGCTATGTGTAGCCAATATGGCATCAGTATTTAAACTTTGTTTATTAGGTAAAAAATGAAACATTTCCGTTTTTCGATAATTTTTACCATCATATGCTTGGCTATTTCAGCATATTGGGGCTTCACACATGGTCCTGAAGCTGGCCTGATGGCCATGTTTAAAGTCTTGGCTATTACTTCTATTCTAGCTGTGATGGAGGTTTCATTATCTTTTGATAATGCTGTTGTCAATGCTTCTGTATTGAAACATTGGGATCAGTTTTGGCGTACGCTTTTTTTAACTGTCGGCATATTGGTGGCAGTATTTGGTATGCGTTTGGTATTTCCTCTACTTATTGTAGGTGTAACAGCTGATATGAGCATGGTAGAGGTTGCTAAACTTGCTCTGAATGATCCTGCAACCTATTCAGCTAAGCTAATGGCACATCATGCAGAGATTGCTGCATTTGGCGGTATGTTCTTATTATTAGTGTTCTTAAATTTCTTATTTGATGATGAAAAGGATACACATTGGTTCCATTGGCTTGAATCAAAATTAGCTGATTTAGGGAATATCCAAGCTATTTCAGTATTTCTATCCTTGGTCATTCTACTGATTTTGGCAAGCTATATGCCTGATGAATCCCGTCTTGTAGTGGTAATGGCTGGTATCTGGGGTATCGTAGTTTATGTCGGTGTTAAGGTACTAGGGCATCTGTTAGAAGGCAGTAGCAAAGATGATGAATCTGAAAACTCAAGCAGTGCTTCAGCAACAGGTACAATCGTTAAAGGTGGTATCGGTGGTTTCTTATACTTAGAAGTATTAGATGCATCTTTTAGTTTTGACGGCGTGATCGGCGCTTTCGCAATTACCAGCGATGTAGTTATTATTATGCTTGGTTTGGCCATTGGTGCGATGTTTGTGCGCTCTATGACTATTTATTTAGTTGAAAAAGGCACATTGGATGCCTATGTATACCTAGAGCATGGTGCACATTATGCAATTGGTGCGTTGGCCTTTATTATGCTTGTGAGTGGTACAGGGTTACATGTCCCTGAAGTCATTACCGGATTAATAGGTGTAGCATTTATTGTATGGGCTGTATTCTCATCAATTGCGTACAGTAAAAAGCAAAATGCTTCATAAGTTATATTTAATAAGGAAATAAAAAATGGCGATTAATTTATCAAAAGGCGGGAATATCAACCTGTCTAAAACTGCACCAACTATGAATAAAGTCGACTTAGGCTTAGGTTGGAATCCTCGTACAACGGATGGTAAAGCATTCGATTTAGATGCTGTTGCTTTCTTAACGGGTGAAGATGGTAAAGTTCGTTTAGACGGCGAATTTATTTTCTTTAATCAGAAAGTTTCACCATGTGGTTCAGTGACTCATAATGGTGATAACCGTACTGGTGATGGCGATGGCGATGATGAAACTATTTCAGTAGACTTGTCTAAAGTTCCTCAAGAAGTGGCAAAAATTGTATTTGCGGTAACTATTCATGAAGGTCAGCAAAATAGTCAAAACTTCGGTATGGTTGATAAAGCATATATACGTGTGATTAACCAAGATGCTAATGCAGAAGAGTTAGCTCGTTTTGACCTATCTGAAGATGGTAGCACTGAAGTTGCAATGATTTTTGGTGAATTATATCGTCACAGTGGTGAGTGGAAATTCAAAGCAGTAGGTCAAGGCTTTAGTGGTGGTTTAGGTGCTTTAGCAGCTAGTTATGGTGTTGCTGTTTAAGCAGCTAGTTGTAACACAAGTACTAAAAGAGCGATCTTTTAGTACTTGAAAGTGATAGATATAGGATTACTTTCAAGTACTACAATAGAGAATAAAAATGCACTTGATTTCTGGTCAAAAAATAGCATTGAATCAAATTATTCAGACAAGTGATGTCTTTACTTTACGGATTCAAATGAACGCCACATTTGAGATCGATGTTTCAAGCTTTGGCTTAGGCGTAGGCGATACACTTTTTAATGATGATTATATGACTTTTTATAATCAGCCTCAGACACCTGCCGCAGAAGTACGCTATCAACAACAACGTAATGCGCATCTTTTTCACTTCAATTTAAAGCACATTAATCATGCACAGACGCCACGATTTATACTGTGTGCTGCGGTCAGTGATCAGCAAAAAAATTTAAGAGACGTGAAAGCGATTCAAATCGAATTGCTTAACTCATCTGGACAGGTAGTGGCAACGTATGCATTAAGCCCCAGCTATTTCAGTCAAGAAAAAGCAGCGATGTTGGTCGAGGTTTATTTTAAAAATGATTTATGGTGCTTGGCAGCGATTGGACAAGGCTTTAATAGTGGCTTAAATGCTTTGGTTCGACATTTTGGTGCTGAGGTTGCAGAAGACCTTGCTCCACCTATGCCAACGCTCTCCAAGCTTGATTTAAAGAAAAAAGTGATTTTAGATAAAATTGAGCAGGCAGCACCACATTTATTAGATTTAACTAAAAAGTCGCTGATAAGCTTAGAAAAAAGTAATTTATTGAATATTAAAGCACGAGTAGCACTGGTGTTAGATTATTCAGGTTCAATGAGCCAACAATATAAATCGGGTGATGTACAACACCTTCTAGACCGAATTATACCCTTGGCTTTGAATTTTGATGACGATGGTAGCTTTGAGTGTTGGGCATTTGCAGAAAAAGCCCTTCATTTAAATGATGTGAATCTTGAGAATTTAAATAACTATATAGCTTCAGAACAAGGAGGCTATAAAAAATGGAATGCGGGAGCTGGCTATAATAATGAGCCTGCCGTTCTTGAAGAAGTATTGCATTATTTCATTAAAGAAAGTCCATCAAACGTACCTGTCTATATTGTATTTATTTCTGATGGCGGTGTGTCTGAAGCTAGAAAAATTAAAAAGATTTTACAAGAGGCATCATCACAACCCATATTTTGGCAATTTGTAGGTATAGGCGGCAGAAATTACGGTGTATTAGAGAAATTAGATATCATGGAGGGGCGAGTGGTCGACAATTGTAATTTCTTTAAAATAGATAATATTGAAAGTATTTCTGAATCAATGCTCTATGACTTTTTACTTCAAGAATTTCCGATATGGTTAACAGAAGCAAAAAATAAAAATATCGTGAGAGGATAGGTAAATGTAATGGCAGAATTTAATCTTGTAGGCAGTCCAGAACCCTTTTTACATGTCAGTATGAAGCAAGGTGAAGCAATCTATTGTGAATCTGATGCCATGGTGATGGTTGAACAGAATCTTGAAGTTGGCGGTAAATTACGTGGGGGAATTTTTCAAGCATTTATGCGTAAATTCACTTCTGGAGAGTCTCTGTTTCAACAGCAAATTAAAGCCGTTAAAGGGGCAGGAGAGTGTCTATTATCACCGAATTTAGATGGTGATATGCAGATTCTTGAGGTTGGTCAACGACAGTATATTTTATCTGATGGCTCTTTTGTTGCAGCGACTGAACATACCATGATTAAAGCAAAAGTCCAAAGTAATATTGGCGGCGCATTGTTTGGGGGCACGGGAGGTTTTGTGGTCATGGAAACCAGTGGGCAGGGTAAAGTTTGTATTTCTGGCAGTGGAACTTTACTTGAGCTAGAAATTACACCAGAGCAGGGTGAAGTAACGATTGATAATGGTCATGTAGCGGCATGGGATGCATCCTTAAATTATAATATTGGCATTCCAAGTTCAGGTAGTGGCTTTGTTGGCAATATTGTTAATAGCTTGACGAGTGGAGAAGGATTAGTAATTAAGTTCCGTGGACATGGTAAAGTCATTGTATGTTCACGTAATCGTGCGAGTTATTTACAGTGGTTAGCTACGGCTTTAGGTCGTAGCAATTCAAATTCAAACTGAGGAAAATTATAAATGGGCATTAGTTTAGTAAAGGGTCAAAAAATTTCTTTAGAGAAAGGTGATGGTTCATCTTTAACTAAAATATTTCTTGGAGCAGGTTGGGATGTCGCAAAGAAAGGTGGCCTTTTTGGCATGTTTAGTGGTGGTGATTCGATCGATCTTGATGCCTCTGCAATCATGTTTGATGAGAATAACAAAGCCTTAGATAGTATTTGGTTCGGTCAACTACAGAGCCGGGATGGCAGTATCAAACATTCTGGTGACAATCTTACCGGTGATGGCGATGGTGATGATGAATCAATTCATGTAGATCTGACTAAAGTCCCTGCCCAAGTTAAATCAATTGTATTTACAATCAGTAGTTTCCGTGGTCAAACTTTTGAAAAAGTTGAAAATGCTTTTTGTCGTGTTGTAGATGCTACAACGAATGTTGAAATTGCAAAATATAATCTTTCAGCAAAAGGTAATTACACGGCTTTAATTATTGCTAAAGTTTATCGTCACAATGGTGCATGGAAAATGTCAGCATTAGGTGAAACTTGTAATGGAAAGACAATTCAGGATATGGTTCCTTCAATTCTACCTATTTTATAAAGTATTTTAAAGGTATTAAAGTGACTTGATAAATCGAATACACGGTTTATCAAGTTTTTGCAAAGTAAAACAAACCTAATTAATTTTATTAATTTAAAAACGATTAAAAAAATTTTTGAGAACACAAAAGTTTTAATGCGAGTAAGCTTATTCCTATCTAAGCTAAAAAAATTAGGTTTTCTTAAGTTAATTGATTACAGATTCTAGATTAAAATATTGAGTCAAAAAAATCTAGAATTGGCCTTTGTCAATATTTTCAGTCTGTAAATTACCATTTTCTTGCATAATTAACTCTATAGTATAGCCATTAGTTTCATATCCATTTGACTCAAAATGAAATACATCATCTGCTTTTGAGTAAGCTGTATCATCCCCAAATAAATATTCTGGACCATACCATTTTTGACCAGTTGCATATTTAATACTATAACTTCCTAAAGGCATTTGAACGTTTAAGGTTTCTCCAGATCGAATAAAATAGCTGACTACATGCTGATTTGTATTTGCTTCATCAATTTTTATCCAATAATTAGCTCCAGAAGAAGCCTTAATTTCTAGAGGTGCTATACCATTTAAATCTGGGTTATCTGTGTCACCTGTATTGGGTAAAGGTTGCTCGGGATAATTAGGATTTTGTTTACTATCACTAGTATCTACTTTAGAGTAAATATCTTCATCAAACTGAACAGCTGGGTCATCTGCTTTTTTGGCACAAGAAGTTAATATAAAAGTTGATGCTAAGATTAATAAAACTTTATGCATATCTTATTTACTCTATTATTGGAATGGAAAGCAACTTGATATTCTTGATATCATTTGATTCTGAATATGTGTATATCAAATCAAAATTATAAGAGAATGAAAGCTGATTATCTCAACTCATTTTGAATTAAATAGCCTGAAACCCTTTAGGGCGAGGAACTAAATTAAATAAGCCGTATTATTATTATCTAAACAATACTGCATTACCATCAAATTTTTTTCATATAGCTACTACCATAATAAAACCCCAAATTTAAATTACGCTACATATTTTAAACTGTGAAATTGCAAATAAGCAGCGTAGATTTCATGTTTTTATAACGGCTATCTAAAACCTAATGTATCATTTTAAAATGTTTCTCATGCCGGTCACACAGGCCATATTCATCAATCACAAATAAGTCAAAATTAAAAAACTGGTCGATTAATTATTTTTCAGAGCTTGAAGTATCTGACCAAGAGTTTATCGCTGTGGGTTTGGATCGAAATAAAAACCATCCATATTTACAGGATCCTCTTGGATTTGTTCATAAGGATCTGGTTTTAAATTATTCATATAAGTCATTACATCTTTTGCTTGATCCGAAGTAATCAAGTCACCAAGATCTTTTAAGCCTTTTTTCATTCCTGCTTCCGTTACTGGCTTGCGGTTGAGAGCCTGTTGTCTTGATTTTTCCATTTGACGTTTATTTTCCCTTTCGCGCATCTGATTTTCATCTCTACGTTGAGCCTGAATCGCCTGAACTCGTTGTGCATCCTGCCTTTGTCGCTCTACCAAACGCTGTGTTTCCATATGCCCCCTGTTAATTACCTCTTGAGAATCATATGCAAAGACAGCTGTAACTGGAGATACTAGAACACATGTAAGCAAGATTTTATTTAAAGATTTCATATTCATTTTTTCTCATAATTCTCATAATTTGGTTGTTAAATAACCCTCCATTATGTATGAAGAGGTAGTATATATTGACAGATATATGTACTATTCAACAAAGAAATTGGTACTCAGCTAGACTTTTTTCAGTTCAATGACGCGATAGGTAGCTTATCAAGATTTAAACCAAGTGAAACACGGCATTCACTTATAGATATTAATCCATATTCTCATAATTAAGTATATGGCAATTAATTGTTTACTTAGATTCGGCTCTGTTGCACAAAGATATACAGGTTTATACAGCAGGATAAAAGCAAAGGTGGTGTGCTCTTCCACAACCTCCATTCCAGAAAGCAAAGAAAGAAAAAATATGGCTCTATTGAGAATCGTGGTCAGCTGACAAACCGCAAAAGCATTCACCACAGATCTGCTGAGATTGAGCAGAGAACTCGCTTTGGGGACCTGGGAATAGACACGATTGTTGGTAAAATCACCAACAATCCTTGGTTTCAATCGTCGATCACGATACAGGTTATTTATGGCTGAAGAAGTGCAGCGCGCGAAAGGCTGAGGAAATTTGCCAAGCAATCATCAGCCTGCTTAAGCCGATCAAAGATCAGCTATAGACGATTATCGCAGATAATGGCCAGGAATTCAGCCTGCATGAGTATGCTGCTCAACCTTTACTTTTAACTTCGGTTATTTATGGGAGGATTATCATCCGTATAGCGCCTGGGAACGAGGCACGAATGAGAATGCCAATGGCTTAATCATGCAATATATTAAAAAAGGCAGTGATTTAAGTATCTATACAGATGAATATATCTCACAAATCACTCAACGTTTGAATCAGCGTCCTAGAAAAAGACTCGGCTTTAAAAGTCCGAGTCAGTTAGTATGGCAACAACATGGTGTTGCACTTCAAATGCTAATCTAAGGTATAAAAAAAGCGGTTTATTTGAACTTTTTAAGATATTTAATCAACGTTATTGAAACGCTTATCATCCCAATAACATGGCACTACAATCAAATTGTTCTCATGTAATCGTGACCATAATCGGACACCTAAATCCCGCTGCATACTTTGGACTGTGAAATTGGAAATTAGCAGAGTCGACTTCATACTGTCATAACGGCTATATAAAACCTTATGTACCATTTCTAGACGTTTTTCATGCCGGTCATGCAGGCCATATTCATCAATCACTAATAAATCAAAACTGGAGAAATGGTCGATGACTTCCTTTTCAGAGCGTGAAGCATCTGACCAGGTGTCCATCATTTTTTGAGCAATTTCTGCACTGGTATAGTAGCGTGCAGATTTTGTACTGTTATGCATAATGTTGCGAATGATTGATGCACTCAGATGGGTTTTACCTGTACCTGGTGTACCAATCATCAACATGTTCGGGTTGTGGTCAGAAATAATCTGCTGTGCAAAAGCCTGACATAGTTTGACGGCATTGTCTTGTGCAGGACATGCAACTACATAATTCCTGAAGCCACGATCCAGGTAACGTTTACTGAGCCCTGAATTTTTAATTTTCTGTTGTAGCAATCGCTGTTGCAGTTCATTCTCATAGGCTGCATGTGAGTGATGGACTTTTTCTTTGGCACACAATTTACAGAGCCTGTGACCGGCAATTTCCATCAAGGGTAGGTGATGGGTAGGGCAAAGTGTTTCTGTTGCTTCTGCGCAAATTTGGAGCGTTTTAAGCATGGTGTTCATGGTTGTTCTCCTAAATCCATTTTGAATTTTTTAAAAAACTCTCATTTTTTTCTTCAAAATTTGAAGATGAAGATGAAGATGAAGATGAAGATGAAGATGAAGATGAAGATGAAGATGAAGATGAAGGGCTTTGCTTGAGCTTGGTCGGAGCAATGCCTGAGCTATCCTCAGAGGATGCTTGAGCATTTTTTTGCATTTGCTTGTTAGATGCTTGAGCATTACTTGCGGATTTATTCCAGCGTGCTTGTGCTGCATTTTTAGCTTTATCAGATTTCATTTGCTGATTTTGTAATGCCTGGCTTTTTAAACTGGTTAAAAAATTTGAATGAATCTGTTCGGACTCGATTTCAAACAATTCCAAGGCTATTAGCGTATTCAACAAAGTTTTAGCCTTAGTATGTTGCGATAATTTTGTGATGCTACATACAGTAGCTAGGTCATGAGGAATGGCACCATTTTTCCAGAAATCCATCATTAACAGCAGTGCTGCACCGATTTGTTCTGCGGTCATTCGTGCGAATTTTGCCTGTAAATCGCCAATATAGAGTGGCATCCAAATTGAAATATCTTTATGCATGGGTTTACCTTTTTATGGGTATAGAGGGGCTAAGGTCATCGATTGGATGACCTTGTATGTTTTTTATTAGTGAGCGAGACTCATTAACCGGAGGCGCGCCTGTTGGGCCAAGTCATCGTAATGGGCTTGCCCTTCATCCAGCATTCGCTGTAGCCAGAGTCTTAATGCTTGGTGATCATCGAAGCATTTATTGATTTCCAGCAAAAAGGCCAGATTGTGCAGTTTGGGAATGTGTAGCTCATGGATTAATTCACGAGCGACAATATCTGCTTCAGGGCTGACGACCACACCACCAAAGAAAGCTTTACTATTCATGTGCAAGCTCCTCTGTATTTAGTTTTTCCAGCATGGCTTCAAATGCACTGCCATCGCGGCGCGTAACATTGGGGATGTAACGGCTATAGACCCGGAATAGCATTTCAGTCGTTGAATGTCCCAATTGACGTGCGATCCATTCTGGATTTTCTCCTGCCGACAGCCAAAGAGTTGCTGCTGTATGACGTGTTTGATAGGCTCTTCTAGACTTCAATCCTAGAAAGCGCAAGATCGGATGCCAGACACGTTTATTCACCAGACGATAATCGAGAGGTCCACCATCACGATTGCAGAAAACAAACTCTGATTTACCATTATTTAAGCTTTTCTGCTGCAGAAAGGCTTGGTAAACGCGGTCATTCATCTGGATCGTGCGGTCAGAACCATAAGTTTTGGTTCCACCAAGCACACCATTCACTAACGCTTCTCTGATATGGATTTCACGACGCTGTAAGTCGATATTTTTCCATTGCAGACCATCGATTTCACTGGTACGCATACCCGTAAAAAAGCGAATGGTGTAATAGGGGCGGAAGTCTTCACGCACTGTGGTAAGAATTTTATGCACCTCTTCCAGAGAAAAAGGTGTGACTTCAATCTTGCTTTCCTTCAGATTGTTAATATTTTTATAAGGCGACTCAAACTCGTATCGTTCAGCCGCATCATTGAGTATCATACGTAAAGGCGTCATGATTTGATTGATCCTCGATGCTTTCAGACTTGTTTGATCTTTTCCGTGTGTCACTTTGGCGAGAGAGGCACGGAAGTTCAGCAAGTCTGACTTCTTGATTTTCGAGAGAACCTGATTACCAAAAGCAGGAATCAAATAGTTTTTGATCACAATTGAAACCTTTTGCTGGTATGAGGTTCTCCACTCAACTTGTTTCTGCTTAAACCACAATTCAGTAAACTCTTTAAAAAGAGGAACTTTGGTCTGTACAGCAATTTGCTGACTTCTTTTTTCCTTAAACTCCTCAACACGGTTACTTTTTGGAAAGTACTTTTCGTATTCAAAAGTTCCCAAAGTAATTTCAGCTTCAAGCTGTTCGAGACGTTTTTTCAAAATGCGTCGGTTATAAGCATTGTCTTCAAGATTAGTTGTCTCTCTACAACGAATGCCCATGTAGCGAAAGTCGGCAATCAGTTTGCCACTTCGTTCCCGGATGGTAGCCATCAGTTAAACCTCCTAAGCCTTATTGCAAGGCATCCATGCTTAAACCGGTGAATTTAAGCATTTCAGTTTCAATGCGTTCCCAAACAAAAAGAATTTTTCGACCACCAAAAGGACGGATGTAGTGAACACCTTCAATAAAGACACTGTCCTTCAGCTGGTTGCGAATGGTACGAGCGTCGTACTGGATTTTTTCAGCCAGTTGCTGGGCTGTGAGATAGGTATATGACATAATTGTATTCCTGGCGTAATTCATCGGATGTAAGTAATTTTTCATCCTTAGACCTAAAATAACCTCAAATTTAATTAAATGCAATTAAATTTTCATTGTATTAGAGGAAAAATTAATGGTTATTTGTAAGCTACCAATATTGTTGGCTGAAAGAAAAATGCGTGTAGCTGACTTAATTCGTGGTACAGGCATTAATAAAACAACTTTGCATAAGCTTTATAATGGCGAATTGACTCGAATTGATTTGGAGACTATCGATCGTATTTGCGATTATTTAGATGTACAGGTGGGAGATTTATTTGTTTTTGAAAAAGATAATAAAGAACAACCTGTTAGTGAGTAGTTTGGTCACAAATGGTCACATCAAAAAGTGAAATGGTCACAAATTATTGATCATTTGGTAAAAAACACCTTGTTTGGAAGAGAACAGGGTGATTTTTTGCCTTCAAAAAAGCTCTGAAAGTGGTGATCGATTGAGGACATTTAAGGTCAATTGAGACCATTTTTATTGTCGTGGGCACGCCATGGTCACATCTTGGTCACAAAATACAAATTACATTAAGAATATTTTTTATTTAATCGAATAACAAAAGAAGGGGAATTTTCAAAAAATATAATAAAATCAACAATAAAAAAGCCCCCATCTTTCGATGAGGGCTTTTTGAATCTGGAGCGGGAAAGGAGACTCGAACTCCCGACCCCAACCTTGGCAAGGTTATGCTCTACCAACTGAGCTATTCCCGCGGAGTCTATAAAGTTTTTTAAATGAAAAAACTAAATGAAAAAATTTTGAGCGGGAAAGGAGACTCGAACTCCCGACCCCAACCTTGGCAAGGTTATGCTCTACCAACTGAGCTATTCCCGCATGCCGTGTATAATACAGCATGCAAAAATGTGGTCAACACCTTTGTTAAAAATCTTGCATCAATTGCATAAAATAAAAGCAAAATGCTGTAGACCAGACAATAAATAACCAATATTCATATAAAAATCAATAAATTTTCGCCACAATCAACGGATTGCATCTGAACAGATTACCGAAATACTCGGCAGAACAAGGTATACTGAGACCATATTTTTGAAGATTGGAGTCAGACCATGAGTTTAGAACAACAACTGAAAGACCG
Source organism: Acinetobacter sp. RG5 (assembly GCF_031844265.1). GTDB lineage: Bacteria > Pseudomonadota > Gammaproteobacteria > Pseudomonadales > Moraxellaceae > Acinetobacter. The sequence continues at coordinate 114,263 of NZ_JAUZUV010000006.1, forward strand.
TTTGGCGCAATTATCCCCAACCCATTTGGAAGTGGTGAATGAATCTTCGGGTCATGGCGGTTATTTTCCGGGAAAAGAATCGCATTTTAAAACCGTGATTGTGAGTCAGGCTTTTGCCGGTTTACGTCCAGTCCAGCGTCATCAGAAAGTTTATGCTGCTGCAGGTGATCTGCTGTCAAAAGACAAGATTCATGCACTGGCTATTCATGCATTTTTGCCTGAAGAGTGGGCAGGTCAGGATACGACCAGTCCTGCTTGTGCACACTCACCTAAAAACTAAGAGGACATGATGGAAACCCAACTTTTAGTCAAGATTATTCATATGTCGGCAGCAGGACTGGCCATTGTCGCCATTCTTGCCCGTGCCTTGACCTTGTTTGTCGGTACACAAGGGAATTTACCTAATCCGGTGGCACGTACAGCGCTAGTCGCTTTACAGCATTTAGCCATCACGGTGATTGCACTGACCGGTATTGTGTCGCTCGTCATCAAAGACTTTGATGTACAGCCTTGGTTCTATGCCAAAGTTATTTTATTTTTGGTACTGGTGTCCTCTCTAGGCAAAGCCTATAAGAAAGATGATTCGATCTTGCTGTCCCAGCGTCGTGCTGGCCTGGTTATTGCTGTGATTTCATTGGTGTCTATTCTGGCTTTGGTGATGATCAAGCCGAATTTTGGCTAAAAGTAAGCTGGCTGTGATGATCAGCACAGCCAGCCCATGCAAATAATTAAAAAATACAAATGTGGTAAAAGTAATTAAAAATGTGAGGAGGGGACATGCGTACACGTGTGGTATTTAATCAAAAGGGTGGGGTAGGCAAATCCAGTATTACTGTCAATCTGGCAGCGATCAGTGCACATCAGGGCTTAAAAACATTATTGATTGACCTGGATCCGCAGGCCAATTCTAGCCAGTATGTGTTAGGCGATGATGCGACGTATTCCAGCGACAAGCCGGCACTTGAACCGAATATCGAAAACTATTTTGAAGATGTACTCGGCAATCAGCAAAGCAAGGGCCTGCTCGGCAATGCCATTGGCTCGATCTTAAAAAGCCGAAGTAAAGGCCTGGAAAGCTATGTGCATCAATCCTCTTTTAAACATCTGGATGTTATTCCGGCCAGTCCAACGCTGGGTGCATTGACCCATGCACTGGAGTCCAAGCACAAGATCTACAAGTTAAGAGATGCTTTACAACAGCTATCAGGACATTATGACCGGGTGTTTATTGATACACCACCTGCGTTTAATTTCTTTACCCTTTCTGCACTCATTGCGGCAAACCGCGTGCTGATTCCCTTCGACTGTGATGTATTTTCTAAACGTGCCTTACAGACTCTGATTGAAAATGTGATTGAAACCCAAGATGATCATAATGAAGGGCTGGAAATTGAAGGCATTGTCGTCAACCAGTTTCAGGCACAGGCCAAATTGCCGCGTGAAGTGGTACAACAACTCAAAGATGAAGGCTTACCGGTGCTTGATAGTATGTTGCCACCATCAATCTTGATGAAAGAATCTCATCAGAAAAATCAGCCTTTGATTCATTTGGCTACTGATCATAAATTGACTCAGGCCTATCAATCGTTGTTCAATGAGATAGAGCAGAATTAAGATCGAGTTAGCTATGAAACTTGTGAAAATAACCCTGAGTATTGCTGCACTTGCATTACTGAGTGCCTGTGCAACGACGGTAAAACCGACTTATGTGTCGCCCACCCTCTATCAGACCTTGGGTTGCTCGCAACTACAAGGTGAATATAACCGTATTCAGCAGTATATCGACAATGGCGTTGAGCCACCGAAACGTACTGGCGTCGGTGTGGGCGTTGGTCTTGGCGGTGGCTGGGGCAGTCGCGGTGGTTGGGGTATTGGCCCGAGTGTTTCAGTTAATATGGGACAGTCATCTGATACCAAAAGAACTGAACTGGCACGGCTTTTAGGCGAGCAGGAAGCGATTGTACAGGCTGCGCGTTATAAGAACTGTCCGATCATCGTTCGGCAGGCGACGCCTAAATAAATCATTCAACATTAAACGGATAAATGCTGACTTCGGGTCGGCATTTTTTTATTGCTTTCACCAAGAATAGGGCGGTTTAAATTAAGATAAAACTCACAGGAAATTGACCAGAGTGTATATAAATCTGAAATTTATAAGCTTGTTATCCCACTCCCATATTGATTAAGCTACAGCCTTGGCCCGGAAAAGTTCATTGCGATGATTGAAAATTGGTTATTTGTTTTAGGACTTATTGCTGTGCTGATGGTTCCAGGGCCCGCCAATGCCTTGGTGGCCAGCTCTGCTCATCAGCAGGGGCAGGCCAAAACCAGTCTCTATCTTCCTGCCATTTTGCTCGGTTATTTTTATGCCATTAATGTCTGGGCCTTGTTGATTCATCTGGCGTCACCGATCTGGCCAAACTTTAAAGGCTTGGTCTACGTGCTGAGTACCATCTGTGTGGGCTGGATGACCTTGCATTTATATAAGGCTCAGCAGTTAGAACGTTACAGCAAGACCCATCCGCAGATTCGCCCCTGGCAAATGTTTACAACTACCCTAAAAAATCCTAAAGCAGCATTGTTGGCCTCTGGAATTTTACCGATGGAAACCTGGCAAAGCCCGACCAACTTCGTTCTGGTTTTTGCTGCCTTTAGCTTGAGTACCGTTCCGGTCGGGATTTTCTGGATGGTCTTTGGTCAAGCCATTTTGACCAGTCCATCTGAAAAAATAAAAGCCGGCCTTATTTATAAAGGCGCGGCTCTATTTGTCCTGCTTTGTCTGATCCCACTCCTGATCAAGCTTTGGGATTAAACGCACAGGCTGTAAAAAAATCTTAATGTAAAAAGCTCTTAAGCTGTTTTACTTTTTTTGAGCTTTTGTTGAATAAAGCCAATCACACCTGGCAATACGCTTAAAATAATGATGCCAAAAATCAGATAGGTGAAGTTGTCTTTGACGATCGGCATATTGCCAAACATATAGCCCAAAATGACAAATGAGCCAATCCAGGCGAATGCACCCACCACATTATAGGTCAGGAAATATTTGTAATTCATGCTGCCAGCACCGGCGACGAAGGGTGCAAATGTACGGGCAAAAGGAACAAAACGCGCAAAAATAATGGTCTTACCACCATGTCTGGCAAAGAATTGCTGAGTCGCCAATAAGTGTTTTTTATTGATAAAGCGCGATTCGATCTCGAAAACCCGAGGACCAATATATTTACCAATATGGTAATTTAGGGTGTCGCCCAATACTGCCGCCACAAACAAGAGCAGAATCAGCACCCATGGATCCATCGCACCTGTAGAGGCTGCCAGTGCACCTGCTGCAAATAGCAAGCTGTCGCCAGGCAGGAACGGCATCACCACCAGACCTGTTTCTACAAAGATAATCAGGAAAAGAATGGCATAAATCCAGATCCCGTAATTGGTGATAAATTCAAGCAAGTGATCATCAACATGCAAGATAAAATCAATCAGTTCCATGAGCCCAATACAAGCAAAAGTGTGGTCAAATCCTAACAGCCCGGGGCATGAAAGTCAGTACCAGAAAGTAAAATAATTAACGCTTCATTCATCTTCAATCGAGCCAAAATTTCTCTTACATATTATCTTCAGATTTTTATAAAAATAGACTTAATTGGATTAAATCTTGAGCTTAAAAATATAAAAATGACAGATCAAACAAGGCATCCGAAGGGATGCTTTGTTGTGCTAGAAATATAATGCAATCAACTAAATGCATACCTCATGCGAATTGTGTGCTTAATGCGCTGAAAAATGTTAGAATACGGCGCTTATCTTTCGTTTGCCTTTCATAGTTGTTCGTCATGACTACCAATACTCAAATTACTGAAGATCGTATCCTGATTCTGGATTTCGGTTCTCAATATAGTCAGCTCATCGCACGTCGTGTCCGTGAAGCTGGTGTATATTCTGAAATGTATGCCTATGATATGTCTGAAGAAGACATTCGTGCATTTAATCCAAACGGTATCATCTTGTCTGGTGGACCTGAGAGCGTTCACCTTGAGGGCAGCCCGCGTGCGCCGCAAGTGGTATTCGAGCTGGGTGTGCCGGTATTGGGTATTTGTTATGGCCTGCAAACCATGTGCGAACAACTTGGCGGTAAAGTTGAGCCAGGTACTGTGCATGAGTTTGGCTATGCAGAAGTAGATATTGTTGTACGTGACAAGCTGATCGGTAATTTACAGGACCGTGAAAACCAGCTGCATGTCTGGATGAGTCATGGTGACAAGGTTGCCCGTATTCCAGAAGGCTTCCAGATCACTGCACAGACGCCAAGCTGTCCAATTGCGATGGTTTCTGACGAAACTCGCCGTTTCTATGGTATTCAGTTCCATCCTGAAGTGACACATACTTCTAAAGGTGCAGAATTACTGTCGAACTTCGTGCATCAAATTTGTGGCTGTCGCGGTCTGTGGACGCCAGAACACATTATTGATCTACGTGTAGAACAGCTTCGCCAACAGATTGGTGATGAAAAAGTATTACTAGGACTTTCTGGTGGTGTGGATTCATCTGTAGTGGCAGCGCTGTTGCATAAAGCGATCGGTGATCAGCTAACTTGTGTATTTGTAGACAACGGTTTGCTTCGTTTGAACGAAGGCGATCAAGTGATGCAAATGTTTGCTGACAACATGGGTATCCGCGTGATTCGTGCTGATGCTGAAGAGCGTTTCTTGACTGCGCTTGCAGGTGAAGTTGATCCTGAAGCAAAACGTAAAATTATTGGCCGTGAATTTATTGCTGTCTTCGCTGAAGAAGCACGTAAATTAGATGGCGTAAAATTCCTTGCACAAGGTACGATTTATCCAGACGTGATTGAATCTGCTGCAAGCAAGCAGGGTAAGGCGCATGTGATTAAATCACACCATAATGTGGGTGGTTTACCAGCAGATCTAGCGTTTGAACTGGTTGAACCATTACGTGACTTATTTAAAGATGAAGTACGTAAATTGGGTACGACTTTAGGCTTGCCACACAGCATGATCTACCGTCATCCATTCCCGGGCCCAGGTCTTGGTGTGCGTATCCTGGGTGAAGTGAAAAAAGAATATGCAGACATTTTACGTCTTGCGGATGACATTTTCATGCAGGAACTGCGTGCCAGCGGCTGGTATGACAAGACTGCTCAAGCATTTGCAGTATTCCAGCCAGTAAAATCGGTGGGTGTAGTCGGTGATGGCCGTCGTTATGCATGGGTGATTGCACTGCGTGCGGTAGAAACCGTGGACTTTATGACGGCTCGTTTCGCGCATCTTCCTTATGATTTAGTCGATAAGATCTCGACCCGTATCATGAATGAAATTGCTGAAGTTTCTCGTGTTGTGTATGACGTATCGTCTAAACCACCAGCAACAATTGAATGGGAGTAATTTAGGGGTTTCGGACAGCACTGCTGTCCGCCTAAATTACGCCAAGCGCTATGCGCGTGGCAGTATCTGGTTTATCAGATATAACCTAATAAAAAAGAGCGCTTCGGCGCTCTTTTTTTGATTTATACTGAATAAAAATAAACCTTTAAAAGCTAAAAAATGCCTTTACCTACTTATGATCAATTAATGCTGCCTTTAATGAAATTATTATCAGAATTAAATGAGCCAATAAAAATTTCGGATGCTGCGAATATCCTAGCTGAACGTTCCAATTTACACGAAGAGGATTTAAATAAAATTCTTCCGAGCGGGAAAAATATATTTAAAGATAGAGTGGCATGGGCAAAGACCTACTTAGTTAAGGCGGGCTTAGTTCAACAACCGAAGAGAGCATATTGTGAGATTAGTAGCTTGGGTAGACAGGTTGATTTAAAAAGTTTAGATGCTATAACAAATGAATATTTAGCACAGTTCAACGGATTTTCAGATTTTAAATTAGGAAAGAAAAATAAAGATGAGTTTGGGATCGGGAATCTACAAGTTATTGAAAGCCTAAATAGTTACCAAGAAACTCAGACTCCAGAAGAAACAATCCAGAACACAACGGAATTATTAAAATCTGATTTGAAAAGTGATTTGCTTCAGATGGTAAAAGATAAATCTCCTTCATTTTTTGAAAGACTGGTTGTCGATCTTCTGGTGGCAATGGGCTACGGCGGTTCACATCAAGATGCAGCTCAAGCGATTGGTAAAACCAACGATGGTGGAATTGATGGTGTAATTAGTGAAGATCGATTAGGGCTAGATAAAATTTACATCCAAGCGAAACGTTGGAAAGATACTGTTGGTCGTCCCGACATTCAACAGTTTAAAGGTGCTTTGGCCGATCAAGTTGCTAAGAAGGGTGTATTCATTACTACGTCAAGTTTCAGTAAAGAGGCCATTGAGTCGGCAAGAAAATCCGGTATTGTTTTAATTGATGGCGATAAGCTGACGTCTTTAATGATTGAATTTGGTTTAGGTGTACAAATAGAACGTAGTTTTCATATCTATAAAATCGACCAAGATCGTTTTGATGAAGATAATTTTTAACGGGTAATTTAAGCCGGTTTAACCTGCCAGTTTTGCAGCTCCCCAGCTAAACTTTGCTCCAGATCTGGATCATAAGCTTCAACCCGATTCCGTCCATTGGCTTTAGCCTGATATAAGGCAATATCGGCCTGTTTAATCAGGGTCATTAAATCTGTTTCACAGCTTTCCAGAATGGCAGCACCAATCGAAATGCTAAAACTGAAACGATGCTGGCTGTCTAGATCGATCACAATATTTTCAATGTTATGCCTTAAACGCTCGGCAACTTTTAGCGCTTCATCCAGAGAGGTTTCGGGTAAAAATGCAATAAATTCTTCACCGCCATAGCGTGCCAAAATATCATGCTGTCGCATTTCACTGCGTGTGCTCAGGGCAATCGTCTGTAAGACCTGATCTCCGATATCATGACCATAACGATCATTAATCTGCTTAAAATGATCCACATCAAATACCAGTAAATTCATAGGTACCGGTTGATCAAAATTCTGTTGTACCAGTTGTTGCGCGAGATATTCAAAACAGCGACGGTTATTCAGGCCGGTGAGGGAATCGGTATGGGCCATATTTTCAAAGGCCTGCCGGTTATATTGATTCAGGGTATGCTGCAAGAATACCATGCATGATTTTAAGGTCGAGCTCCAGCTAATATATAGACTGAAGGTCAATACTGGTAGATAAATCAGGGAAAATAAAAACATCTGGTACAGATCAGATCGAGTATTGAAATATACACCGATGTAAATCATCAAAGTAATCAGACTCGAAGTAATCAAAGACGGCCAGAACCGGATCTGCACACATAAATTGGCCAACACAATAAAAACCAAGGAGGCATATTGATAAATGAGGGTATAAGCACTTTCAGACTGATTTAGATTAAAAAACCAGATGGCACTTGCGCCAATAATTGAGGTAGGTAAGAGTAAATCAAACACAGGTAAATTGCGGTAAGAGTGATACATCCAGATCGTGATCAGTACGATCAGAATGGTATAGCTAATTTTGGTCAAAATGAGCAAATTGAGAATATCATGCAGCACCAGAATATCGGCGAGGGTATAAGAGGCATATGCCAGCTGTGCGAATAAATTGACCTGTAATAGGTATTTTAAAGTGAGCTTCTTTTGATGGGCATAGTAGGCCGGTTTTAGAGGCGCAGGAATACGAACAAGCGGATCTTGAAGAGCCTCCTGAATCAGGGTACGTGATTCTTTTTCGTTATCATGCGGCATGCAGCCTTCCCAAATTAAAATATATAAAAATGAATAAGATGAAATTTATATATAGTTGTATAAAAAATATTCTATTCTTTTGTTGGATATTTTAAAAGTGGAAGAATCAAATTTATTTTATAAAATGAAATCCCCGATTAGTGCATTCTAAGGATGATCCTAGCTTATAGAACAGACTAATGATCCAGCTTTAATTCGCCGTTGACTGGGCTGGTTGAGTGTCTGGCTTAAATACATTCCAGGGATTTTCTGTCGCAGGCTTGGGCTTATTCAGCATATCTGGATGATAGACCTCAATCCGGTTTCGGCCAGACTTCTTGGCCTGATACAAGGCAATATCGGCTTGTTTGATCAGGTCTTCCAGGGGTTGGGTATGGGATTCCAGTTCTGCTACACCGATCGAAATGGTGAACCGGATGGCATGATTGGGTTCGACATAAATGTACTGCTTTTGAATTGCACAACGAATTCGTTCTGCAATCACCCAGCTGTCTTGCAGCTGAGTATCTTCTAGGAGGGCGATAAATTCCTCCCCACCAAAACGTGCCAGTACATCGCTATGCCGCATTTCTTTACGGGTCACCTCAGCAATCAGTTGTAGCACCCGATCACCGACATCATGCCCATAGCTATCATTAATATTTTTAAAATGATCCACATCAAACATCAACAGGCAGCTACTGGCATGTTTAGGCCATTGATGAATAGAGCGTTCAGCCATATCGACAAAATGGCGACGGTTGTAGAGCTGGGTCAAATCATCGGTATGGGCCAGATTCTTTAAGGTTTGATAGTTCCATTCATCAAGCAGGGAGCGCAAAAAAGAACGCCGCACATTTAGAATATTATTCCAGTTAATATAAATACTAAAAAACCACAGTGGACTAAAGACCACGCTAAAAATAAAGGCTTGAGAAGCACTCATGAACTGGGATATCCCAAGCATGATAAACAGGGCGATTAAGATGGAGCAATAGACCGCGACTTTAAACTGGGTCTGTATACAGAGATTGGCGATGAGAATAAAGATCGCAGAGGCGTAAATATAGGTGGCAACATGGGGACTGGTTGAAAGCGCGAGTAAGCCAATCCAGGCCGCTGCAGCCACAGTGGTGCCTATCGGCAAGATTCTGTCCAGAATCTGAATATTTTTATGTTTTTTAAACAGGTAATAACAGCAAAACATGGCGCCCAGAACCAGAACGACGCGCATCAGACCAGAAATAAAAAACATGTCTGGAATAATCAGAATATCGGCAAAGAAATACAGTAAAAAGGCAATTTGCGCCAGATAGTTAATTTGACGCAAGTTATGATGACTATGCGTATAGACATAATCATGAAAATACTGCTGAAACGGGGCAGGAATACGGGCATGAGGATCTGTTAGCGCCTGTTCAATCAGCTGACGGTTCTGCAGATCACATTCAGATAATTTCAGTGATTTATCGGTCGTCGAATTTTGAAAAGATACATTCGCCGTTGAATATATATTCTCATTCTGAGCAGACATGTCCTGGTCCAGTGTTATTTTTATAGGTGCCTATTATGCCGTGGTTGAGTAAAAAATAACCTCCCAAAAATTGGGTATCCGGGAAGTTTTTAAAGCTAAAACGTAACAAAATTTGTGTTTTGTAAAATTGAAAGTGATTGAAATACATGAATAATCATCTTATTCATTGGGATATTTGGTTGTTATGGATTCGTTTCACGTGAAACATAAATGACATTCCTGATCTTCAGTTTATTTAAACTCATAACGCCATGTGCCTAAATCATGATTGCCTTGCTAAAACTTAATTTTGGGGGGCTTTGGATACAAATCCCATCTGCCTTTCAGGATTTAAATTAATGAGACTAGTGAGGAGTTTTATACGTATCTAAATATTTCCAGGGATAGATTTTGCCCATAGACCCTGTACATTGTCCTGAACAGAGAGGCATCTTGAATCGGTCAAATGCATGTCTCACCCACTCAAAAGTAGAATGAAAATGCCGAGGTAAGCTCAGCCATGTCGAATAATAGTGATATTGAACTGTCGAATTCCGATGATTGTGAAAAGTATGTGAATCAGTTTATTCAGGAGTTTCCTTTACGTCGCGCGGAAATCGGACAGGGCACCGTGATTAAACGTGCCTTGCCAAGCAGACATAAGCGCATGATTGGTGCCTGGTGTTTTCTGGATCATGCGGGTCCGGCCATTTTCCCGCAAGGAGATGGTCTGGATATCGGACCACATCCGCACATTGGTCTGCAGACCTTTACATGGATGATCGAAGGCAGCATGATGCACAATGACAGTCTGGGAAATCAGCAGTTGATTCGTCCCAAGCAGGTCAATCTGATGACCTCGGGTTATGGCATTTCACATACCGAAGTCTCTCCTGAAAGTGAGACACATATGCATGCAGCACAGTTATGGATTGCCTTGCCGGATGACAAGATCAATATGGCACCAGGTTTTGAACATTATCCTGAATTGCCGGTCGTCAATGAGCAAGGCATTGAATTTACCGTGCTGGTCGGAGAATATTTAAAAACGAGATCACCGGTTAAAGTACATAGCGAACTACTCGGAGTAGACCTGTATGCAGCTCAAAGTACTAGTGCGCGCTTGCCTCTGAATCCGAAATTTGAATATGGCTTTATGGTGCTTGAGGGGACGGCCAGTATAAATGGCCATGAACTAAATGAAGATAATATGCTGATCCTGGAGCCCGGCTTACAGCAGGTCAATGCTGAAGTTCATGCCGGGAGCCGGGTGCTATTGATTGGTGGGGAGCCATTTGAAAGCCCGATTTTACTGTGGTGGAATTTGGTCGGGCGCACGACAGAGGAACTTAAAATTGCGCGGGAACAATGGATTGAAGGTCATGAACGTTTTGGTTCCATTCCTGCCTATGATGGACCACGTTTAGAAGCGCCCGCATTTCCAGACCAGATGCGGGCTTCCCGATAAATGCTAAAAATGATGGGAATATGGAACGCTGTCTGAGTTGAACTCAAATAATGAATCTGCAACATAGGATACATATCATTACAGTCATCAAAAAATGAGCTAGAGTCTGCTGCTTTTTGCTATGCTCAGTGGGCAAAAACAATAAAATCATGAGTCTAATATGCGTGTTTTACATCATCTCGAACAATCACGATCATTTCGTATCCTGTGGGCCATGGAAGAATTAGGACTGGATTACGAGGTTAAATACTATAAACGTCAGCCCAACCTTTCTGCGCCACCGGCCTTAAAACAGATCCATCCGTTGGGCAAAGCCCCGATTCTGGTCGATCAGGGTCAGGTACTGGCAGAATCTGCGGCGATCCTGGAATATTTGCAGGAAACTTATGATGAAAAGCAGCAGTTTCGCCCAGAAGATATTGCCGACAAGGCCCAGTACCGTTACTGGATGCATTATGCGGAAGGCTCGTTAATGCCGCTGCTGGTGATGCAACTGGTAATGACCACAGTGCCTAAACATACGCCTTTGCTGATTCGACCTGTGGCCAAGAAAATCTGTGATGGGGTGAAAAAGCAATTTGTACAGAGCCGTTTAAAAGATCATATCCAGTTTCTGGAAAGCTATTTGAGTGAGCATGATTATTTTGCCGGGCATTTCAGTTTTGCCGATATTCAGATGAGTTTTCCTTTGGAGGCCATGCAGAGCCGGACGGGTCAAAGCTATCCAGCGATTCAAGCCTATCTTAAACGGGTGTCGCAACGTGCTGCCTATGCGCGTGCACTGTCCAAAGAAAAACAGATCAGCTCTTAAACGCTTAAAAGAAAAGGTGCCGATGGCACCTTTTTTGATGGTTATATTACTCTGGAAAGCTGAGACGTTCTTTAGGGAAAACTACCTTAAAAGTAGAACCCTGGTTTTCCTTGGACTCAATTTCCAGATGTGCCTGATGCTGCATCAGCACATGTTTAACAATTGCCAATCCCAAACCGGTACCACCAGTCCGGCGGCTGCGGTCTGAATCGATGCGGTAAAAACGCTCAGTCAGTCGTGGCAGATGTTTGGGGTCAATACCGATGCCGTTATCTTGCACCACAAAATAGGCCGATTCACCGTCATCATGCCAGCCGATGGTGATGGTACCGCCTTTAGGCGTGTACTTGATGGCATTGGTGATCAGATTACTAAAAGCGCTGGCCAGTTCCATATCTGAACCGATCAGATCGCAATGACTGTCAATGTCCAGATTCAGGGTATGACCATAATCAATATTATAGGCCTGGGCATCATCGAATAGCTGGTTCATCAGACTCGGCATTTCAATGATCTGGTTTTTGGCAATATTCTTATCATTTTCCAGACGTGACAGCAGCAGCAGGTCGTTGACCAGAGCATTCATGCGTCGGGTTTGCGACTGCATCTGATCAAAAGCGCGTTTCCAGCGTGGATTAATATCTTCCTGATCGGTAAAGGTTTCAATATAACCGCTGAGTACGGTCAAAGGAGTGCGCAGTTCATGTGAAATATTGTCGACAAAATCCTTTCGCATCTGTTCCAGATTGTGCATCCGGGTCACATCATAAGCGACCAGTACCCGACTTTCTCCGCCAAAACGGGTCATTTTGACCTGCACATAATGGTCTTCAAACAGCGAAGAACGCATTTTCAGGCCGTCCGGGGATTCATCAATATGGTGATAGTATTCGATAAAGCTTGGTTGGCGTAACAAGGTCAGGATATTACGGCGACGGTCATCACTGGAGATTCCGAGCAGACGTTCGGCTGCCGGATTCCACCATTCAATCTGCTGGTTTTCATCAAGTAGTACCACGGCTTCTTGCAAGGCCACCAGCGAAGATTGTGCACGATCAATCAGTTCGACCATTTCTGCCTGAACAATCCGTTCCTGACGTTGGGCGCGATAAACATTGAAAAGCAGTGCACCCCAAATTCCGCCAATATTAGGCGGAACATCATAGGGGCGATTGGAAATCCATTCATTGACCAGATATAAGGAACGCATTTGGGTCGCAAAGAACGCCACGAAGGCAATTACGATACAAATCCAGAAATACCCAATCCCAAAACCGATAAAGCTGGCGATAATCAGGAAAAAAGCCAGTAAGCGTAAATCCTGCTTCGCAAAATCCCATAAACTGCTGTAACGGATTCTTTTATGTTCGCGTGCCAGTTCGGGGACAGGGTAGGGTTCATACATAAAACAAGATTTACCTTAAAAGATATTAACCTAAAGCGACATCTGAACGGGTCGAAAAGCGATAGCCCGTTCCGCGAACGGTCTGTACAAAACGGTCTACACCATAAGGTTCCAGCACTTTACGCAAACGGCGGATATGCACATCGATGGTCCGGTCTTCAATATAGACGTTACCGCCCCACACCTGATCCAGCAATTGCGCACGGGTATAGGCACGTTCCGGATGGGTCATAAAGAATGCCAGCAAACGGTATTCAGTCGGCCCCATTTCCAGAATGTTATTACCAAAATTCACCCGCTGGCTGACCGGATCCAGAATCAGGCCATTGGCATCAATGGTTTTTTCACCGCTTAGGGCATTGGCGCGGCGCAGTACCGCCTTAATCCGCGAGACCAGTTCCCGCGTCGAGAATGGTTTGGTCATGTAGTCATCGGCACCGGCATCCAGACCTTGTACCTTGTGGTCTTCTTCACCGCGCGCTGTGAGCATGATCACCGGAATTTCTGACAGGCTTTCATCACGTTTCAGACGACGACACAGGTCCACACCGCTGACACCACCCGGCATCATCCAGTCCAGCAAAATCAGTGCCGGACGCTGATCCACAATCATCTGATGCGCCTGCTTGGCATCTTCTGCCTGTAAGCACTGAAAACCGGCCATATCCAGAGAGGTATGGATCATTTCCCGAATCGGGAGCTCGTCATCGACGATTAATATGTAGTCATCTTTCACAACGCAATACCCTATTTCATGTAAACGGTGAACCGTTTTATATTTATGACAGGCTTATTACAAAGACTAATTATGACAGTATCATTGCAGAAAGGGAAAAACTGCTGAAATTCGCAAAGATTTGTGACAAATATAGCGCAGAAACTTGTTAAAAAATCATAAATTAATTTTACTCATTTCCGTAGTACAGCATAAATCTTCAACTCACTGGTAAATGCAGGAAAGCCTATTAAGCACAGGATTTAACAGCTATTTTTTCTCGGAAAATGACTCGAGCAGCGCCAAAAAAACCACACTACAAGACGATAAAACTTCCTCAAGCGAATGCTTAAAACCGCTCATCACCCAACGAATGGCAATTTGGGTGACATAGCCATTTAAACCGGTCGACACCAGGGAAATTTCCTGCTCGCTGCGATTTAACTGAGGCATCATCAACATGACAAAGGCATGAATCATGCGGTCGAAACGTGACATGGTTTCATGAATAGTGGCCTGATTATGCAGCTCCTGTACCAGCATGGCATCGATATAAATGATCCGTGCCATACGTGGATTGTCACGCAGGGTAGTGAGCAGCGCACTCAAACCGGCTTCGATCATTTTTTTCGGATCGGTCGATGCCTGCATCATGGCCTGCATGACATTCTGTTGCAGTTCATCAATCAGTTTTAAGAAAATGGTCTGAAACAGATCTTCGCTTTTCTTGAAGGATTCATAAAAATAACGTTCGGTTAGTTTGGCTTCATTACAGATATCTTTGACGGTAACTGAAAAAAAACCATAACTGCCATAGGCTTCAATTCCGGCTTCGATCAGTTTTTCACGACGTGCCTGCTGTCGTTCAGCCATCGACAGGCCTTTAAACTGACGCTCCTTGGTTTTGGAGGGTCGTGATTTTGCTACTGAGTCGATCGAATCGGTCATAAGGCCTGTGTGCTCATCTGCATGAAGATTTTGAATATCTTAGCAATAAATCTCGCTTAGACCTATATGGAAATGCTGCCCTGAAATTTGGCCTCTAAGGACATGGGATAATTATTGACAATATATATTGTCAAAACTATATTGAGGATCTGTGCTAGCTCCTGAAACAACAGAACAAGATCCTGCTGTCATGGAATGGCAGTTCTTTACATAAGGAAATTGAATGAAAAATTTTAACAATAAAGTTGCCGCGATTACCGGGGCCGGTTCAGGTATTGGTCAGCAACTGGCGGTATTACTGGCTCAGCAGGGTTGTCATCTGGCTCTGAGTGATATTAATGAACAGGGTCTGGCGCAAACGCTCGAATTGCTCAAAGAAAGTGATGTCCGTGTCACCATTCAGAAAGTAAACGTAGCAGAATTGGAGCAGGTGCGTAATTGGGCGGCACAGGTCGAACAGGATCATGGCAGTGTCAATATGATCTTTAACAATGCCGGCGTTGCACTGGGTTCAACCGTTGAAGGGGCATCTTATGAAGAACTGGAATGGATTGTCGGAATCAATTTCTGGGGTGTAGTTTACGGAACCAAAGAATTCTTACCTTTGATCAAGAAAACCGGCGATGGTCATATCATCAATATTTCCAGCCTGTTTGGTCTGACTGCTCAACCGACCCAGTCTGCTTATAACGCGACCAAGTTTGCGGTACGTGGTTTTACTGAATCCCTGCGTCAGGAACTGGATATGGAAAATTGTGGGGTGAGTGCACTGTGTGTACATCCGGGCGGTATCCGTACCAATATTGCCAATGCTGCAAAAATGAATAACAGCCTGCTGACTTTAGGTATGAATCCGGAAAAATCAGCCCGTAATTTTAATAAATTATTGCGTTGTCCACCTGCAGAAGCCGCTCGTCAAATTCTGGAGGCGGTACAAAAAGACAAGCGCCGTCTGCTGATCGGTAATGATGCCAAAGCAATTGACCTGATTCAGCGGATCTTGCCGACCGGTTATCAGCATGTCACTGCACTGGCGACCCAGTTTGGTAAAAAGAAGAAAAAGTCTGCTTAAAAAAATGCAAAACAGACCCGCGAAAGCGGGTTTTTTTATCGCTGTGATAGGGGCTAATTTTTTGCAAATGAGAGTATTAACTCCTGTAATGCTTTAGGCACGTAAAAAACCTCCATCTAAATCAACGCTTCAACCGTTTTTTTCTTCCAGACAAACTGATAATACACTCCCTGCAAAATACACAGGCTGACAAAGGCCAACGCATAGGCATACCAGATACCTTCCAGACCCCACCACCGGCTAAACAGATAAGCGGCGGGAACTTCAATACAGAGAATGGCAAAAATGTTGATTAACATTGGCACGGTCACCGTACCACTCGAGCGCATGATTGAAGCAAAAATGGCACTGGCACCAAAAAACAGGATTGACCACAGCACAATAAATAGCAGTTGTTGTCCCAGTACTACAACCTTAGGATCGGTAATAAATAAGGCCATCAGATATTTGGAGAACAAATAAGCCAGAATCACCAGACCGCCGGTAAACAGGATATTCATACTCAGCGCAGTCCGGGTTACTTTATTGAGCAGATCTGATTTACCTGCGCCAATGGCTTGAGCACCAAATACAGACGCGGCAATCGCAATTGACAAAGCGGGAAATTGAATATAATTTAAGACCTGATTGACCGCGCCATAGGCCGCTGTTGCTTCTGCACCATAGCGGTTCACCAGTCCGACAATCACCAGTCCGGCAACTGAAGTGGTGACCATTTGCACACCAGTAGGAACCCCCAGTTTCAAGATCATTCTGCTTAACTGTGGTTGATGACGAATATTTTTTAATAAGGCCCAGTCGAGTTTGAGCGGATGCTGCCTATAATTCAAATACAGGATTAAAAACAACAGGACCGCCAGATTTCCCAGAATGGTGGCAATCGCCGGCGAGATTATACCCATTTTAGGAAAGCCAAAATAACCTGCAATCAGTACCGGTGTCACCACCAACCCGACCCCAATGGTAAGTGCGGAAGCAAACAGGGGGGTGGTACTATCCCCAACACCGCGCAAGATGGAAGTATAAATAATATAGATAAAGATTAAGGGGCTACCCACCAGCATCCATTGCACATAGGGCAAGGATAAATGCATCACATCCGGATCTGTGCCAAGCGCCAAGAGAATATTCTCAGCAAAAATTACCCCAAAAAGTGCAATCAAGCTGCCGCCAATCAAGGTCATAAATAAAGTTGAACCGACCACACAGCGCACTTTTTCTATATTTTTCCCGCCCCAAGCCTGGCCAATCAATACGGTAGAGCCGGCCGATAAACCAATCACAAAGGCCATCAGACAAAACAGGATCGGGAAAAAAACGGCAACAGCAGCAATCGCATTCACTCCGAGCATTTGTCCCACAAAAACCGTATTGATCGTGCCGGAGAGACTTTGCAGGATATTGGTCGCAATTAATGGCAACAGAAATACCAGAAAGGCTTTCCATAAATTCTGTTGATGAATCAGTGAGTGCTGTGCCATGCGACATCCTGTGATTGAATTATCATCTATTTGTTGATGCAGCTATTATTTGGCAGAATATAAGAAAAAGCCTTAGCTTTTAAGTAACTAAGGCATTTATTTTATGAGATTTTTAGTTAAAAAATGAGTTAAACCTTTGAAAGAATTTGACCTGCCTGGATCAAGGTTTGTTCTTTTTTTGCAAAGCAAAACCTGAGCAAGCGTAAATCTGTAGGAGGATGCTGGTAGAACGCAGAGACTGGAATCGCGACAATCCCATGTTGTTCTGCCAGAAAATGGCACATGGATAAATCATCGAGCTCAGGCCGAATCTCTGAATAATCTAAGTTCTGGAAATAAGTCCCTTGAGAAGGTGTCCATTTAAAGCGTGACGTTTCAATGGATGAGTTAAATAAATCCCGTTTGTTTTGATAGAAAGAGGACAGTTCAGGTATATGCTCAGGATGCAGTTGCATATATTCCGCCAAGGCAACCTGAACGGGCGTCACACCACAGAAACTGGCAAACTGATAAATCTGTCTGAACATTTTCATCAGTGCGGGTGCAGCAATACAAAATCCGGTTTTCCAGCCAGTGACATGGAAGGTTTTACCAAAAGAACCAATCACAAAACTCCGCTCACGAAGTTCTGGAAATGACCAGGCCGAATAGTGCTGAACGCCGTCAAAAACCAGATGTTCGTAGACTTCATCGGACAGCACCACAATATTGCGCTCGCGAATCAGCTCGATCAGTTGCTGCCAGCCTGCCTTGGACCAGACACTACCACTCGGGTTATGTGGCGTATTCACCACAATCATGCGGGTACGGTCATTAATGGTATCTTTGACCTGATTCCAGTCCACAGAAAAATCAGGATGCTGCAAAGCAATATGCACTGGCTTTGCCCCGACCAGTTGTACCGCAGGGCCATAACTGTCATAGCTCGGGTCGAAAATAATTACTTCTTCACCGGCGCGCACTGTGGCCTGAATGGCACAAAAAATCGCAATCGTGGCCCCAGGCGTAATCGTGATTTCCTCGAAAGGATCAATCATCAGTTGATCACGCTGCTGATAGAGATCTGCCACTAGACCTCGCAAGACTGGCAGACCATCTCCCGGAGCGTACTGGTTAAATCCATTCTGGCTAGCCCGGTTTAAAGCTTCAATCAAGGCAGGAGGCGCTGCAAAGTCTGGAAATCCTTGAGAAAGATTCAAGGCTCCGAGTTTTTGTGCCAAGGCCGACATGGTACTAAAAATGGTCACGCCCAAATCGGGTAATTTAGAAGGGAGTTCCAGCATGTCCTTGGCCTTGAAGAATGAGATCTGAATGAGTGTAGCAGCAAGTTCCGTATAGGATAATCGGAAAAATAGGGAATATTGAGCAATATTTTTAATTAAGATGTACCACATGCAATTTAAGATTTTTAATTGAAGGGCCATAAATTAAAGGCCTAATTATGTGAAATGCATCGTGAACTGGACGAAATGGATAACTTTTCCTAAAATCTGCCGCACAATAATAAAGCTTAAAATTATAACTATAAAATGCCAAAACCTATCCATATGCTGGTGGAGCAGCTCGGGCTTAAGCGACAGCATCGTGCGCTACATTTACAGTTTTCACATCCTCCTTTAAATCATCAGGTTTTGATTCAGCGTATTGAGGGTCAGCATCAGATCAATCAAGGCCTGCAGGCTGAACTGATCTGTCTTTCCACTCATGCTCATATTGCCTTGAAACAGTTTATCGGCTGTCGGGTGGCCATTGATCAGGTCACAGACCGGGGTGAACTTTTCCGGACTACGGGCATTATTACTGCAGCCAGTCAAGGGCAGAATGATGGAGCTTTGACCCTGTATAAATTGATGCTAAATGATCCGACTGCACTCTGGCAGAAGCGCCGTAACAGTCGGGTTTTTATGAATAAGACGGTGCGCGAGATCAGTGAAATCCTGTTCAGTGAATGGCAAAACAGAAGTGTATTATTCGCGGCCAGTCTCAGCCTGGATTTGACAGGACTCAGCCGGGACTATGATGTCCGACCTTTTGTAATGCAGTCGAATGAATCGGATTATGATTTTCTGACCCGTTTATGGCGTAGCGAAGGAATTAACTGGCTGATTGATGAAAGGCAATTAACTGTGCCTGTATCAGCCAGCGAGATTCAAGATCAGCTTTTAAAACTGGTAGATCATTCCCAATATTTTTCAGCTTTAAAACGCCGCTCCATCCGGTTTCATCGCAGTCATGCCACCGAACAGCTGGACACGCTGAACAGTCTGATTGCGGTACGTCAGCTCAATCCGAATAGTACCCAAACCCAGCGCTGGCATGCCCAGCAACTTGCCCAGGATCAAAGCCAGCCTTTATTCAGTAATCATCAGCAAAGTGATATCCATGCAAATGCCACTCTTCAGCTTGAAGATGCGTGGAACATCAGTCCGGCTTGGACCGGCGACTTAAATCATGAGGATCAGGTGACAGCATCTGGTATAGCCCAACTGGATCGACTCAATCAGCAGCTCAGTGACTATCATGCTTTGCAGTCTAAATATTTTAAAGCCAGTAGCAGCGTACGAGATGCTCAGGTTGGATACTGGTTTGAACTGCAACAGCATCCTGAAATTGATCAGCATCCTGCCCATCAACGTGAATTTCTGATTTTAGCTAAGCGGTTTTATAACCAGAACAATTTACCCAAAGATATCTTATCTCAGCTGGACAGTTTGCTTGAGAAGAGCGGCTGGCAGATGACACAGGAGGAACGACAGGCCAATGAACTACAGATGGTGCGCCGTGAAATCCAGGTTGTTCCTGAGTACCACCCCTTCATTCATCGGCCTGCTGGATATCCGCAACGGGCTCGAGTGGTCGGACCTGAAGGTGAAACGATTCATGTCGATGCATGGGGGCGGGTGAAAGTTCGTTTTCTGTTTACCCGGAGTGAGGATCATCAGCATGATGGCGGCGCAGGTAGCAATGACAATGATAGCGATTCTGCTTGGGTGGATGTTTTGACCCCTTGGGCGGGTGAGGGTTATGGCATCAGGTTGCATCCGCGAATTGGCGAAATTGTAGTGATTGACTTCTTTGAAGGTGATATCGACCGGCCCTTTGTGGTGGGACGGATTCATGAAGCAGAACGGCATCCGACCATGTTTGATGCAAAAGGAGAACTTCCTGCGACCAAAAAACTCAGTGGCATCCGTTCTCAGGAGGTCGATGGGGATGGCTTTAACCAGTTGCGTTTCGATGATACCCCTGAACAGATTAGTGCGCAGCTGCAAAGTAGTCATGCAGCCAGTCAGCTCAATCTGGGAAATCTAAGCCATCCTAAAGAAAGTGAAAGCAGCGAAGGTCGAGGAGAAGGTTTTGAACTAAGGACAGACCAGTGGGGTGCCATACGTGCAGGAAAAGGCTTATTAATCTCCACTTATCGGCAAGATTCAGCAGCAGGCAATCACCTGGATGCGAGTCGTGCCAAAGAGCAGATTGAATCGAATCTCGATCATAGTAAAGCCTTGAGTGATATTGCTGAACAACAGCAGACTGATCCGCTGCAATTTTTTGATAGTTTAAAACAGTTTCTGAGTCAGATTGAAGCTGAAGATCAAGCCAAGGCCATCGCATTTAAACAGGCCGTGATGTTATTAACTGCCCCCCAAACGATTGCACTGAGCACAAATGAAAATATTCATTTATCCGCTGATCAGCAAATCAATCAGAGTGCCGGGAATAATATTCATTTATCCACACAGAAATCTTTAGTTGCTCATGCACAGGACAAGATCAGTTTATTTGCTGCTCAAGAGGGTGCGAGTCTCTATGCTGCTCAAGGAAAAATTGAACTACAAGCCCAAGATGATGCGATTGAAGCGATTGCCCGCAAGGTAATCAAGCTTATTTCGACTGAAGACAAGATCGAAATCACCAGTCCGAAAGAGATTGTACTGACCGCTGGAGGGTCTCAAATTAAGATCAATGGTGGTGGAGTGGTGGTCACAACTGGTGGGAAATTTGAGTGTAAGGCCGGGCAGCATCTGTTTACGAAAGGTCAAAATATTATTGAACAAAAAATAAATCTTCCAAAAATGAAAACATTATTCAGTAATAAAATTAACTATCAGTGGACTAACCAGTCTGCAGGAGAAAAAGAAATTTTTATTCTAAATAAGTTGGATGGGAACTTAATTAAAACTAAGAAGTCTGTATTAAATGAAAATAATCAATTAAGTACTTTAAGATTCTATACCTCTCAACCCACAGATTTCGTGGCTTTAGGATTTAATTCTTTACAAACTCATCTCATTCAAGACTTAGATAATGAAAGTATTGATGAACTATTGAATGAGATAGAAGAAAGGGATTTAGAGGATGATGTATATACTGAAGAGGATGTCGAATGATGAGCAATTTAGTTACCATAACATCAAAAATTTATGATGCTTCAGGAAAATATGTCATTAATTTAAAAGTTAAATCACGCTATAAAGGTTCATCGAGAGAAAATACAAATAAAACAGATAAAGATGGTTTATTTATATTTCAGGGTTCACCAAATCGAACTGTGGAAATTTTAGCTAAGCCACCTAATGTGGAAGATTATATCGTTATTAAAACGATTGATTCTTCAATCATTTCTTCTAGAAAGAATCCTGTAAAAGTATCCTTGCCTAAAAGTATAGAGGAGTATCATAAAGAAAAAGTGATGCCTACTACAAAAGGTATAGTTACGACTTTATTTAAAATAATAGACTGCAATGAGAAAATATTAACGAGTTTCCCGGTAAAATCTCGCCCTAAAGGAAAACAAAGTTCATTTGAACGTCATACCAATGAGCAGGGCATTGTAGAGGTGGTATCTTCACCTAATCGAGATATTGAAATTCTAGTTTTGACTTCAAATGATGAGTTTGCTCTAAAAGGTGCTGTTAACTCTGAGCATGGCTCTCAAATACCACAAATAATTAAACTAGACGAACCCTGCGAAAACTTTAAAAGTGAATCAAATATCCAACTTCTAGATAGAGAAGGAAATAGTTATATCGTTGAAAATACAAAGATCGAGATACTTTATCTAGGAAATAAGATAACAAAAATTTCAAATACCTCTGATGGTAAATTTTCATTTCCAAGCATGATTGGAGAAAAAATACAGATCACGGTATTTAAACCTGATGGTAATCCCTTGGAACCGAAAACTCATGTGGTAAAAAGAATTAAAGAAGATGCCATAAAAATGAAATTAGATGTGGACTTAACGGTAGGTCGAACTGTACTAAATAAGCCAAGAATAGAGAAAAATTTAAAAATAAGTAAATGTGTCTGTAATAGGGATATTTCAGCAGAAGAATTTAAAAAAATAACAACTAGTGCCACAGCTATAAGCTTTCTTAATGATTTAAATGAACAATTTAAAAAACTTAATATGATTAATTGTCTTGAAAAGGCTCATTTTATAGCACACACATTACATGAAACTGCAAGTTATTCTTTGCTAGAAGAAGGATTAGGTGGTAAATCTGAAAGTGAAGTTTATGATGGCTATAAAGGACGTGGCTTAATGCAATTAACCTATAAAAATAATTATGAGCTTTATGGGTTAGCAGTGAATGAAAACTTTTTAGGAAATAATAAACATAGAATTGCTAAAGAAAAAAAACATGCTGTAGGTTCTGCAGTATGGTATTGGCATCATTCTAAAGCTGGCAATTTGAGTCCTCATGCCATTAATAATGATTTAATAGCAACTTGTGCTTTAATTAATGGTGGATATAACGGATTTGATGATAGAGAGAAATACTATAAAAGAGCTGTAATCGCTCTTAATATAAAAACCTGTTTAAATTTAGATAAGAAAATAGTTGATAATCTTGATAATTATACGAAATTTGAAAATAGTTATATTTATTTTAATAAAATTGGTGAATGCTTTGGATGGGGTTTATGGAGTGATCCTGCTGGTTACAAAAAAGGAAAATTAAAAAACTCTAATGAGTCAAAAAAAGGATACTCAAGATTTCTAGAAATGTGTAAAGACAAAGATTATCCTTTTGGTTATAAACAAGATAAGAAAGGGAACAAAGTTGGCAGAAAGAGGTATGGTTATAGTGCGAATTCTGCAATAACATTAGCTAAAAAGAGGTTAAAAGAATTATGAAAAAAATTATACTTATTTTTTTTGCTCTAGTGGTATGTACAAGCGCACAATCAAATGATGAATATTATTGTCTGATAAGTGAAAAGAAATCTATTTTGTTAGTTTCTAGTAAGTATCCTGATATTAATTTTGTAAAATATTATCCCTATTTGAAAAATATTAAAATATCAAGACCTATAAAAGAAAAAAATGTCGATATGGGTGATAATGCTAAGCCTGAAGTCTATAGAACAATGAATGAAATCATTAATGGAGAAATTACTGGGTATTATACTTTTATGTCACAAGGTTATCTTTTATATGATGTCGAATATAAAAATTTAAGAACCAAGAAGACTACTATTTTTAATAAAAGTAACATACATATAGATAATATAAGTTGCTTATAACTCTTTAAATTCTATTTTAATCTTAGTTAAAAAGCATAAATCGAAATAAGATTTATACTTAATTTTAAAGTGAATTTACAAAACCTCTTCCAGTAACTCCTCACTCGGTGCAAAGTAATAGGCACCATCCAGAGGTGTTACAAAATGCAGCAGGCGGTCATGAATTCCATCACCAGATGTACCGAACATACGTTCTAACATAGCATCAATAATTTTCAGGTCTTTGGTGTAGGCAATAAAGAATAGACCCTGGTCGCCACGTCCGTCACCATATGGCAAGGAGTGACGCAGGATTTCCATTTCTTCACCTTCTTCATCTTCAACTACAGTACGTGCCACGTGCGCATTTTCAGGTTTGACTTCATCATCCAATTCAATGGATTCAAGCTTGGTGCGACCCATAACCTGTTCCTGAGTATCAACTTTTAGCTTTTTCCATTTTTCCAGGTTATGCGCGTAACGCTGGGCAAAAATAAATGAACCATCTTGGAAAATACCTGAATCTTCACCTAATAATGCGACTTCAGCACGATCATCCGGGAATTGCGGATTTTCAGTCCCATCAATAAAGCCAGTAATGTCACGACCATCAAAATATCGGAAGCAAACTCGCTCATCCAGCACCTGAACCTGATCCTGAATGCCTTCAAAAAAAGCCTGACTGAGCGCAAAACAGATATCAGCACGGGCACTGGCAATATGAATCAGTACATCTGCTGGAACAACCGGCATATCAAACGAACCTTGAATCGGCTCGAGTTGTTTAAAACCTGTCGGACTTTGTGAATAAAGTCTTGACCAAAGCTCAGGACCGAAAGCCACTGCCGTTTTAATTTGTGCTTGAGGATGTTGCGTAATCAGACGATCACGTGAAGTAAACAGATGTTCAAGTTGTTCTTTTAATTTTTCAATACTCAAATCTTTAAGACGTAAAACAATAAAGCGAGCATGATCTGAAGGAAGTGGCAAGATTACCGATTGGGCTGTCATTCATGGCTCCTGTAAGGAAAGATCCTGTTTTTTAATGTACATATTGTGCCTGAAGCTATGCAGAGTGAATAGTGCAGTGCCTTATATTTAAGCAAGTTTTTAGCCTGATTTTATTGGAAAATTCATATAATATTAGGTGAGTTTTGCTGAGTGAAATGTTCATGTCCTATCAAATGTGGTTTGCCTATATGCTGGCCTGCTGGGTGATTAGTGTGTCTCCGGGCGCAGGAGCGGTTGCTTCCATGTCGAGTGGACTGAATTATGGTTTTCGGCATGGTTACTGGAATGCGCTGGGCCTACAACTGGCATTATTGGTACAGATTGCAGTGGTTGCGGCAGGCGTGGGAGTTTTG
Source organism: Acinetobacter sp. RG5 (assembly GCF_031844265.1). Lineage (GTDB taxonomy): Bacteria > Pseudomonadota > Gammaproteobacteria > Pseudomonadales > Moraxellaceae > Acinetobacter. Next base: position 139,258 of record NZ_JAUZUV010000006.1, read on the forward strand.
TTTGCGACAACCCCATGGGCATTTTTAGTGGTGAAATGGTTTGGTGTCGGCTATTTATTGTATTTGGCTATTTTGCAATGGAAAGCACCTGCACAATCTATCGAAATTAAACATGAATTGGCGCGAAAATCGAGAGGGAAACTGGTACTACATGGTTTCTTGGTTAATATCACTAATCCTAAAGCCATCGTATTTTTACTGGCCGTCTTGCCGCAATTTCTGGATTTGTCCAAGCCGCAATGGATTCAGTATTTGATTATGGCTGCGACAATGGTGACGATTGATCTGATTGTGATGGCGGGTTATACCGGATTGGCTGCTAAAGTTTTAAGGCTACTAAAATCATCGAAACAACAAAAAGTCATGAACCGGACTTTTGCCGGTTTATTTGCAGGCGCTGCATTTTTATTGAGTTTGGTGCATCAATAAAGAGTGTTTGCTCTCTCCTTAAAGGAGAGAGGCGGAATAGATCATTAGAAAATCATCATGATTTAACAGAAATATTAAGCCAGCTTTTTAAACTTCTGCACGCAGAAGAACAGTGCAAATAGCACCGCCATGGTCAGTACAATAGTTAAACCTGTCGAAGTATTGAGACCGGCACTCGACCACAGGCCTACGGTCACCCCAATTTGCGCAATCACGAATGCCCAGATCACCATTTGTTTGGGTGAGTGTGCAAGTAATCGTGCAGTCAGGGCAGGGATCACCAGTAATGCTCCCATCAAGAGTGAACCGACTGCTTTCAGGGCAAGCACGGTAAACAATGCCAATAACAACATAAAGATCAGGCGTTGCCATTTGGCATTTACACCTTCACTGACCGCCATGTCCGGATCAATCGCGATTTGAATCTGCGCTTGCCAGCTTTTATAGAGGACGGCTAAGGCCAGAATAATCACAATGGCAAAGGTGGGTAAGTCCGTCCAAGAAATCGTTAGTAGATCACCAAATAGATAGCTGAGAAGTTCCGGTCTTAAACTCGGTAAATGCTGAATGAACAATAATCCCGAGCAAAGCAGTGTTGCTGAACATAAGGCCAGCAAGGCATCATTGGGTAGGCGCGGATCATGCAGCACCCACAAAATACCTACCAATAATAAGGCAATAAAAGTGACTCCCATCCAGAGCGGTAAACTTAAAGCTCCAGCAATGGCAACACCGAGTAAAGTACCGTGTGCCATGGTATCGGCAAAGAATGACATACGCCGCCAGAGCATGAGACAGCCCAGCGGAGCAGTCAGAAATACCAACAGCGTTCCCATGATCCATGCAGGTAAAAGGAGTTGTAACCAATCCATCATGGTTTAAGCTTCCGGCTCGGGGTGAATATGAGGGCGTGAATCATGCTGACAGGGAGTGGCAGAATCGCCATGCGCGCAATGATCATGATGATGGTGATAGAACACTCGATTGGTGCCAAAAATTGCCTGATATTCGGGATGTTGCTGCACGCTTTCCGGCAGCCCACTACAGCAGATATGCTTGTTCAAGCACACGACTCGAGTCGTACCTTGCATCACCCATTGCAGGTCATGTGAAACCATCAGTACGGCACAGCCATATTTTTCCGGCAAGTTACGCACATATTCATACAGTTCAGCTTCGGACTGGATGTCCAGACCTTGCATCGGTTCATCGAGGACTAAAATGTCCGGCTGGCGTAATAAGGCGCGGGCCAATAGCACCCGCTGACGTTCGCCGCCAGACAACTGCTGAACTTTAGAATCTTGCAGTTTACTAATGCCGGTATCGCGGATAATTTCGGTTTTAATCTGGGATGGGCATTTTTCTAGCGCCAATAAATCTTTCACCCGGAGCGGCAAGCTATGTGAGGGATTGAATTTCTGTGGCACATAAGAGAATTTGAGTTTGCGCGCAGTTTTGATCTCACCTGATTGCGGTTTCAAAATGCCCAGCATGACTTTAATTAAGGTCGATTTACCAGCGCCATTGGGACCGATCAGTGTGACAATTTCTTTCTCTTGTAACGAGAAATCAATGGCTTTTAAGATATCGCGCTCATCGATCTTGACCCAGATCTTGGAGAGCTGAATCAGGGGAGAGGCACTTAAGCTTTGTTGCGGCACTGCTGACAAATTCCTGAAATTTCGATAATGCTGTGATGTGCCGTGAAGTCGTCCGAGCTGGCCAGTGCATCGAGTTGATCGAGCAAGCCCTGAGCCGACGCTTCTTTGACGGCTTTACATTCGGTACAGATTAAAAAAGCGGCCTGATGCCCTTCACGTGGATGGCAACAGGGAATATAGGCATTGATCGAGGTCAGGCGATGAATCAGCCCTTTGCTTAATAAAAAATCCAGAGTGCGATACACCGTTGGTGGTGCTGCAGGACGATCGCTGGCATTTTTCATTTGTGCCAGCAGATCATAGGCGCCCATCGGGCCATGCGCATTCAGAATGAGTTCCAGCACTTCTTTACGTAAAGGTGTAAGGCGTGCGCCGCTTGCTGCACAAAGACTTTCCGCTTCAGCAAGACGTTGTGCGACATTGGGATGGTCGTGCACGCCGTGCAATGCGTTGTGGTGTTCGTGCGAACAGGAACCCATAGTTCACCTCAAGTGCGAAACTGAAAATTAATAGATTTCAAATCTTAACATGAAGCGTTCTGAGTTTCGATTGGGCATAGGTATTTTTGTATTTTTGTTATATTATAACACTTCCTGATTTTATCGTTTTTAAGTGATTTCTACTCATGTTCCGTCTCCTTGCAATCAGTCTGCTGGCATTGTTCAGTACACTCAGTTGGTCACAAAGTCTGGTGGTGTCTACGCAGCCGATCTATCTGATTGCCAAGAAAATTACCCAGGGGGTGGAACAGCCAACTTTATTGTTGGCCAACCAAAGTGGACATGATGTGAGTCTGACTCCGGCGCATCGAAAAACTATTCAGGATGCAGGACTGGTGATCTGGTTGGGGCAGGCGCATGAAGCGCCCTTGGCGAAAGTGCTGAATGAAAGTAATAAAGGTATCGCACTTTTAGACTCCGGAATTTTGATTACCTTGCCGATGCGTAATCCGCGTGGCGAGGCCTTAAAAAATACGGTAGACACGCATGTCTGGCTCGATCCGAATAATGCGGTACGGATAGGTTTCTTTATTGCGGCGCTACGTTCGCAGCAATTGCCGGAGCATCGTGAACGCTACTGGAAAAATGCCCGTGACTTTGCACAAAACATGTTTGCTACGGCCCAGCTTTATAGTTCAAGCAACAAAGCCAAACCCTATTGGTCTTATCACGATGCCTATCAGTATCTGGAACGCCCACTCAATTTAAAATTCATGGGTGCGCTGACCGATGATCCGCATGTTTCGCCAACCGTGGCGCAAATCAAGTTTTTACAGGATCATCGTCCACAACGCAAAATGTGCCTGCTGGCCGAAGGTCATGCCAGTGAAAACCAGTACCGCAAACTCAATCCGGTACTGTTCCAGCATGTCGATGAAAGCATGAGCGGGGCAGGGGACTTTGTGCAGGCTTGGCAGCAATTGGCCACAGAAACCCAGAAATGTGTACTAAATGCACGCTAATGATTTAAAAAATAGACAGATTTTGATTAGTTTAACAGCAGTGACCCGATTTAAAAAAACACGACTAAGGTCGGGAAAAGATTGCATGTTCAGGGGTGTAACTCTATAATGCCTGCGATTAAAAATAATCACCTGTTAAACTTGTCAAGCATGATTGCTGTGAGTGAATAAATAATGAGCCGAACTAGTCGCTTGATTGACCGACGATTAGCGAAAGCTTTGGTCCTCCTGCAAGCCTGTATGATCCCTGTTTCAGCCTTGATCGGCTGGGTCGTGAAAGACTCAACCGCAGCCTTGAGTGCAGCATTAGGTGCACTGGTATGTTGGCTCGCGACTTGTTATTTTTCGTGGCAATCGTTTCGAGCAGCAGGAGCCCGCGCGTCTAAACAAGTTCTTTCGAACATGTATAAAGGCTTGATGGGAAAGTTTGCCATTGTGATTGTTGGTTTCATTTTAATTTTAAGCAATGTTAAACCGTTGTCAGCGGTGGCGTTGTTTTGTGGTTTTATACTTGTTCAAGCCATGTCGTGGGTCGCTCCGTTTTGGGCGTCACGTCTACAAAAATGAGTATAAGCACAACAAGAAATTGAAAAGTTTTTCAGGAGCAGGCGAGATATCAAGCAGCACGCGATATTCGTTTGTTCTATTAGTTTTTTGACATTGACCAGGTGTGATTTATGGCTGCTGAAGAACATGCCCTTACTTCGACCGAGTATATCAAGCATCACTTGACCAACATGACCTATGGCAAAATGCCGGACGGTACGTGGAAATTGGCCGAGAGCGGTGCTGAAGCTCAACAGATGGGGTTCACTGCTATTCACTTGGATTCAATGGGTTGGTCTATCGGACTGGGTCTGATTTTCTGTTTGTTGTTCTGGTTGGTTGCGAAAGCGGCTAATGCTGGTGTTCCTACCAAGTTCCAGTCTGCAATTGAAATGATTATCGAGTTTGTAGATTCAAGTGTACGTGATACCTTCCACGGGAAGTCTCGATTAATTGCACCCTTAGCATTAACCATTTTCGTGTGGATTTTCCTCATGAACTTGATGGATTTGATCCCTGTTGACTTTATTCCTTATGTAGCTCAACACGCGATTGCTTCTATGCTGGGTGTAGACCCTCATCAGGTTTACTTTAAAATTGTTCCGACTACAGATCCAAACATTACCCTCGGTATGTCTATTTCTGTATTCTTCTTAATTATTTTCTATAGTATTCGTGAGAAAGGTGTTGGCGGCTTCGTTGGTGAGTTAGCACTGAACCCATTTAACCCAAGTAATCCAGTTGCTAAAGTGCTTTTAATTCCATTCAACTTATTGTTGGAATTGACTACTTTCTTGGCGCGACCAGTTTCATTGGCTCTACGACTGTTCGGTAACATGTATGCGGGTGAGTTAATCTTCATTCTTATCGCGTTATTACCGTTCTGGATCCAGTGGGCGTTGTCTGTGCCTTGGGCGATTTTCCACATTTTGATTATTACGCTACAAGCATTCATTTTCATGATGTTGACTATCGTGTACATGAGTATGGCAAGCGAAAAGCATTAATGGTATTGCCTAACTGTCAACGGATGGTTGGGCACACAATTTTTTAACTTAATTTGGTATAAAACCTAACCTCTGAGGAATTATCATGGAACTCACTTTAGGTCTAGTTGCAATTGCATCTGCTATCTTGATCGCTTTCGGTGCTTTAGGTACTGCGATTGGTTTTGGTCTTCTAGGCGGCCGTTTCCTTGAAGCTGTAGCTCGTCAACCAGAATTGGCTCCACAACTTCAAACTCGTATGTTCTTAATCGCGGGTCTTCTTGATGCTGTGCCTATGATCGGTGTTGGTATTGGCTTGTTCTTCATCTTCGCTAATCCATTTGTAGGTTAATCAGCTTAATTCCGAAATTCACTATTTGAGGAATTTGCAATGAATATCAACCTCACATTGTTTGGCCAAGCGATTGCGTTTGCGATTTTTGTCGCATTCTGCATGAAGTTTGTATGGCCACCACTAATCAATGCGATTAGTGAACGTCAGCGTAAAATCGCTGATGGCTTAAATGCTGCTGAAAAAGCGAAGGCTGACCTTGCAGATGCGCAAGCACAAGTGAAAGCTGAGTTAGACGCGGCAAAAGCACAAGCGGCTCAATTGATCGAACAAGCGAACCGTCGTGGTGCACAATTGATCGAAGAAGCGCGTACCCAAGCTGCGGCTGAAGGTGAGCGTATTCGTCAACAGGCTAAAGAAGCTGTTGATACTGAAATCAATGCTGCTCGCGAAGAATTGCGTCAACAAGTGGCTGCTCTTGCAGTAACTGGTGCTGAGAAAATTCTTAGCCAGCAAGTTGATGCAGAAGCTCACAATGCCATGCTGACTCAGCTGGCTGCTAAACTTTAAGAGAGGCGGATTATGGCTGAACTCTTGACGTTGGCACGCCCATACGCTAAAGCAGCATTTGCTTACGCTTCTGAGCAAAGTGCAACTGACTCTTGGTCAACAGCACTTGAATTGCTCAGTGCTGCGGTGCAAGACGAAGCATTTTCAGCTTATCTAAATCGCCCTGAGCTTACACCTGCTGAGCAGGTGGCTCTTTTTGCGAAAGTTTTAGGTGAAGACCAAACTGCAGCAGTGTCTAACTTCCTGACATTGCTTGCAGAGAATAACCGTTTGGTTCTTCTTCCTGAGATTGCAGCAGAATATGAGCAGCTTAAATCACAGAATAACAATACTGTGGATGTTGTGATTGAATCAGCATTCCCATTGACTTCTGTACAGGAACAACTTCTTACTCACGCATTAGAGAAAAAATTCGAAGCGGCGGTAAATGTTTCTGTAGAAGTTAACCCAGCGCTGATTGCTGGTGTAGTTATTCGTGCAGGCGACCAAGTGATAGATGATTCTGCGCTTAACAAGCTTGAAAAAATGCGTACTCGTCTTCTTGCTTAAGAAATAAGAAGACTGAACTTTAAAAAGATTGAGGTATAGCGCAATGCAACAACTGAATCCATCCGAGATCAGTGCGCTCATTAAACAGCGTATCGGCGATCTGGACACCAGCGCAACCGCTAAGAACGAAGGAACCATTGTTATGGTTTCCGACGGTATTGTGCGTATTCACGGCTTAGCTGACGCTATGTACGGTGAAATGATCGAATTCGACGGCGGCCTTTACGGTATGGCACTGAACCTAGAACAGGATTCAGTGGGCGTCGTTGTTTTAGGTAACTACTTAAGCCTTCAAGAAGGTCAAAAAGCGCGTTGCACAGGTCGTGTATTAGAAGTTCCGGTTGGTCCAGAACTTTTAGGCCGTGTAGTAGATGCTTTGGGTAACCCGATTGATGGTAAAGGCCCTATTGATGCAAAATTAACTGATGCTGTTGAAAAAGTAGCACCAGGCGTAATTTGGCGTCAATCAGTGGATCAACCTGTACAAACTGGTTATAAATCAGTAGATACAATGATCCCTGTAGGCCGTGGTCAACGTGAGTTGATCATTGGTGACCGTCAAACTGGTAAAACAGCAATGGCGATCGACGCGATCATCGCTCAGAAAAACTCTGGCATTAAATGTGTATACGTAGCAATCGGTCAAAAACAATCGACTATCGCTAACGTGGTACGCAAGCTAGAAGAAACTGGCGCTATGGCGTATACAACTGTTGTAGCTGCAGCTGCAGCTGATCCAGCAGCAATGCTGTATCTAGCTCCGTATTCTGGCTGTACAATGGGCGAATACTTCCGTGACCGCGGTGAAGATGCGTTAATCATTTATGATGACTTGTCTAAGCAAGCTGTTGCTTACCGTCAAATTTCATTGCTTTTACGCCGTCCACCAGGTCGTGAAGCGTATCCAGGTGACGTGTTCTATCTACACTCGCGTCTACTTGAACGTGCTTCTCGTGTATCTGCTGACTACGTTGAGAAATTCACTAACGGTGAAGTTAAAGGCCAAACTGGTTCATTAACTGCATTGCCGATTATTGAAACTCAAGCGGGTGACGTATCTGCATTCGTACCAACCAACGTAATTTCGATTACTGATGGTCAGATCTTCCTTGAAACATCATTATTCAACGCAGGTATTCGTCCTGCTGTGAACGCGGGTATCTCTGTATCTCGTGTTGGTGGTTCAGCGCAAACTAAGATCATCAAGAAATTGTCTGGTGGTATCCGTACTGCTTTGGCGCAATACCGTGAATTGGCAGCATTTGCTCAGTTCGCTTCTGATCTTGACGAAGCAACTCGTAAGCAACTTGAACATGGTCAACGTGTAACTGAGTTAATGAAGCAAAAACAATATGCTCCATACTCAATTGCTGACCAAGCTGTTTCAATTTATGCATCTAACGAAGGCTACATGGCTGACGTAGACGTTAAGAAAATCGTAGACTTTGATGCTGCGTTAATTTCTTACTTCCGTTCAGAACATGCTGCGTTAATGCAACAAATCGATGCCTCTGGTGATTACAACAAAGACATCGAAGCTGCAATCAAAGCAGGTATTGAAAGCTTTAAAGCGACTCAAACTTACTAATTTCAACCTCTGTTGAATTTAGTGTCGGTTTGGTTCACGGAATCAACCTTCGGAAGCTCGCAAGGGCTTTCGAATACTAGGTTAAGCGTATGGCAAATTTAAAAGAAATTCGCGCCAAAGTAGCTAGTATCAAGAGCACGCAGAAGATTACTCGAGCGATGCAAATGGTAGCAGCTTCTAAGATGCGTCGTGCGCAAGAGCGCATGGCTCAAGGCCGTCCGTATGCCGAAAATATGCACCGTGTAATTGCTCATTTGGTCCAAGCGAACCCTGAATACAAACACCGTTATATGGTTGAACGCCCGGTTAAGCGCGTTGGCTATATCATTGTGTCTTCAGATCGTGGCCTTGCTGGTGGTTTGAACATTAACCTGTTCAAGAAAGTGGTTAAACACGTTCAACAGCAACAAGAGCAGTCAATTGAAGTTCAATTTGCTTTAATTGGTCAAAAAGCGGTTTCGTTTTTTAAAAACTACGGCGGTAAAGTGCTTGGTGCGACGACGCAAGTCGGCGATGCCCCAAGTCTTGAGCAGTTATCTGGTTCTGTACAGGTGATGTTGGACGCTTATGATAAAGGCGAGTTAGATCGTATTTATCTAGTGTCAAACGGCTTTGTCAATGCCATGACTCAAAATCAAAAAATCGAACAACTTGTTCCTTTGGCTGCTGCTGAAGAAGACAAGAATCTGAACCGTCAATACGGTTGGGATTATATCTACGAGCCTGAAGCTGAAGAGCTTTTAAATGGCTTGTTGGTTCGCTATATCGAGTCTGTGGTGTATCAAGGTGTGATTGAAAACATCGCATGTGAGCAGTCTGCACGTATGGTCGCTATGAAAGCAGCGACAGACAACGCAGGCGAGATCATTAAGAGCCTGCAACTTATTTATAACAAGCTGCGTCAAGCCGCGATTACTCAGGAAATTTCTGAGATCGTTGGTGGTGCCGCTGCCGTTTAACATTATTTTGAATTGAGGAGACAGCAATGAATAGCGGTCGTATCATTCAGATCATCGGCGCGGTTATCGACGTCGAGTTTGAACGCAACAGCGTTCCTAAGATCTATGACGCTCTCCAAGTAGATGGTACTGAAACTACTTTAGAAGTTCAGCAACAGCTTGGTGATGGCGTAGTTCGTACTATTGCAATGGGTTCTACTGAAGGCCTTAAGCGTGGTTTGAACGTAACTAACACTAACGCGCCGATTTCTGTACCAGTAGGTACAGCGACTCTAGGCCGTATCATGGACGTTCTTGGTCGCCCGATCGACGAAGCTGGTCCTGTTGCGACTGAAGCGCGTTTACCAATTCACCGTCAAGCGCCTTCTTATGCAGAACAAGCGGCTTCTACTGACCTTTTAGAAACTGGTATTAAAGTCATTGACTTGCTATGCCCGTTCGCAAAAGGTGGTAAAGTTGGTCTGTTCGGTGGTGCCGGTGTTGGTAAAACTGTAAACATGATGGAATTGATCAACAACATCGCGAAAGCTCACTCAGGTTTATCTGTGTTTGCTGGTGTTGGTGAGCGTACTCGTGAAGGTAACGACTTCTATCACGAAATGAAAGATTCTAACGTTCTAGACAAAGTAGCAATGGTCTACGGTCAGATGAACGAGCCACCGGGTAACCGTTTACGCGTAGCGTTGACTGGTTTGACCATGGCTGAATATTTCCGTGACGAGAAAGACGAAAACGGTAAAGGCCGTGACGTACTATTGTTCGTAGATAACATCTATCGTTATACACTAGCGGGTACTGAAGTATCAGCACTTCTAGGTCGTATGCCATCTGCAGTAGGTTACCAGCCTACACTTGCAGAAGAGATGGGTGTTCTTCAAGAACGTATTACATCGACTAAGTCTGGTTCTATTACGTCAATCCAAGCGGTATACGTACCTGCCGATGACTTAACAGATCCATCGCCTGCTACAACGTTTGCTCACTTGGACGCAACTGTTGTATTGAGCCGTGACATCGCATCTTCTGGTATTTACCCAGCGATCGATCCACTAGACTCAACTTCACGCCAGTTAGATCCGTTAGTTGTTGGTCAAGAGCATTATGAAATTGCACGTTCTGTACAGAACGTATTGCAACGTTATAAAGAGCTTAAAGACATCATCGCGATTCTTGGTATGGACGAGCTTGCTGAAGAAGATAAACTGGTTGTTTACCGTGCGCGTAAAATCCAGCGTTTCTTCTCTCAACCGTTCCACGTAGCTGAAGTATTTACTGGTGCTCCTGGTAAATTAGTATCTCTTAAAGAAACGATTCGTGGCTTTAAAGGTCTTCTAGCTGGTGAATACGATCATATCCCAGAACAAGCGTTCTACATGGTTGGTGGTATTGACGAAGTTATTGCTAAAGCCGAGAAACTTTAATTAGCTACTCTAATTTAGGAGATTCTCATGGCGACTATGCAATGTGATGTTGTAAGTGTTCAGGAGTCTTTGTACTCAGGCACTATAACTATGCTAATTGCAAAAGGTGCTGGCGGTGAGTTGGGTATTATGCCTGGCCATGCTCCGTTGGTAACTTTGCTCCAACCTGGCGCGATCCGCGTTATTTTGGAAAACGGTACAGAAGAGTTGATCTATGTATCTGGTGGTGTTCTAGAAGTTCAACCGCATGTTGTTACGGTTCTTGCAGATACTGCAGTCCGTGCAGAAAACTTAGATGAAGCAGCTATTGTTGAAGCGCGTAAACACGCTGAAGCATTGCTTGCGAATCAAAAGAGCGATTTGGACTCTGCTGCTGCTTTGGCTGCTCTTGCAGAAACTGCTGCTCAGCTGGAAACGATCCGCAAAATCAAAAACCGCGCTCAATAAGAGACGGTTTGAGATTGAAAAAACCACCCGAAAGGGTGGTTTTTTTATGGGAGAAAATTTCTGATATTATTTGTAATAGATATAAAGCTATCAGATGCAGCCAAGGTCGTACTAACGATTACTAAATATTCTTTCCACGCTTTGCTATTTTCAGATTTTAGAAAATCTTCATATTTTTTATTTGTAAAAGCATGACCTATTGATTCTTCGAGTACTTCGATAAGTCCTTCATTACCATATATTTGGTAGTAATCCAAAGCTTCGAGAATTTTTCTTAATTTTTTTATTAAAAATGCTTTAACATGATCATCTATCAATGAGTTTTGAACCAAATCTTGAAGTAAAAGATTGGTATTTTCTTTAATTTTTAATATAGATTCACTAGCCAATTTTTCATTTTGACCATTAACCAATTTCCAAAGACGAATCTGTGAACCTATAAAATTCTTGGTCGATGGAAAAAGTTTATTGGCTATATTATAAAAATCGTGAGCATTGCTTAAATCAGCCATTAATAAAGAAATTAGATCTTTGATCCATGTTTTATCCAGTAAATCCATACCATGATCAGCTTCTATGAATTCGGCAACATCATATACATTTTGTGCTAATTTTATTCTTAAAAGATTTAGATCATTATAATCAGATATTTCTAACCCTCTAGCCATGCATTCAAAAGGACTCTCTTTCTTTTGTTTTACAATTAGTTCAATTCTACAAAGAAAATCGAAAATAATTTGAGGTTTATTCATTTTTAATAATTTGGTTATTTAGTTATATAATATCTTACCTATGAAACGCAGTATTTCAATAAAACAATTTATTGAGTGTTTTCTAATTTATTCCCTAGTTTTTATTGTATTTAATCTCTTATAAATAGAATTACTTTTTTAATTTGTACCACTCAATATAACTTTTACCTGCTCTCAGTAATGTTTTGAACCAATCTGTAAGCAGACAGACGCCATAAAAAAATCAGTGATAAGTTAAATAATTCGAACAGATACTCGCTTGTTATAACTTGATGCGATTGGGTTTTGAACGGGCGAAACTTATAATTGAAAAAGGGAAAATCATGGCTTATCAATCTATTAATCCATTTACCAATCAAAAATTGAAAGACTATCCATCCCATAGCGATCAAGATATTCAAAATGCACTCGATACAGCAGAACAAATCCTAAAGTCAGACTGGTCACAACAGGTCGATACTCGTATTGAAGTACTGCGCAAATTGGCCAGCAATATGCGAGAACGAAAGTCTGAACTGGCGAAGCTCATGACGCTGGATATGGGTAAACTGATCAAGCAGGGTGAAGGTGAAATCGAAACCTGCGCCAAAATTGCCGAATACTATGCTGATCATGCCAAAGAATTTTTAGCGCCCGTGTCCTATGAAACGGAACTGGGTGAGGCCTGGGTTGAGCATCATCCACTGGGTATTATCATGGCGGTGGAACCGTGGAATTTCCCATTTTATCAACTGATGCGCGTCTTTGCGCCGAACTGTGCGATTGGTAATCCGGTTCTGGCAAAACATGCTGGCATTGTACCGCAATGTGCGGAAGCCTTTGAAAAACTGGTCTTGGATGCAGGCGCACCCAAAGGTGTCTGGACCAATCTGTTTATCAGCAGTGATCAGGTCGCGGAAGTAATTGCAGACAAGCGTGTGCGTGGTGTGGCACTCACAGGTTCAGAAGGTGCGGGCAGTGCAGTCGCTGAACAGGCGGGCAAACATCTTAAAAAATCCACACTGGAACTGGGCGGTAATGATGTATTTATCGTACTCGATGATGCAGATCTGGAACGCGCGATCAAGTTAGGCTGTCAGGCGCGTGTCAATAATGCCGGGCAGGTATGTACAGCAGCGAAGCGATTTATCTTGCATGAAAAAATTGCCGAACAATTCAAGGCAGGCATGCTGAAAGCTTTTGAACAGTTAAAACTGGGTGATCCGCTCGATCCTGAAACCACTTTAGGACCGCTGTCTTCAAAAGACGCACTGGAAAAACTCAGCAAGCAGGTCGAAAAGGCCGTAGCACAAGGTGCAACTGTAGTTACTGGTGCTAAAGCCGTAGAACATCAAGGCAATTTCTATGCACCGACCATTCTGGAAAATATCACGCGTGAGAATGATGCTTGGTATGAAGAATTCTTTGGTCCGGTGGCGCAAATCTATGTCGCGAAGGATGATGATAAAATTGTCGAAATTGCCAATGATTCCAATTATGGTCTGGGCGGCGTGATTCATGCTCAGGATATTGAGCGCGCTAAAAAACTGGCGTCACGGGTAGAAACTGGCATGATCTGGATTAACTGGTTTACCGATACTACACCGGAGTTACCATTTGGTGGAATCAAAAACTCCGGTTATGGTCATGAACTGTCGATTGATGGTTTCAGAGAGTTTGTGCAGAAGAAACTGGTCGTGGTCAAAAGCCCGAAGAAATAAAATATTGACTCGACAAAGAAGCCACTATTCAGTGGCTTCTTTGTTCTGGATATTCTTCGCGTTGACCACCGTCATAACTGGCAAAACGCGGGTGTTCTGGTGGAAATGATGGTTCAGCACTTGGCCAAGGCCAGCCACCAAATTGGGTTTCGCGATAACGGCGAAAAGCAGTCTCCAGCTCTTGCGCACTATTCAAAACAAAAGGCCCATGCATGGCAACCGGTGCGCCAATCGGTTCACCCTCCAGCCATAAAATATGCGATTCCAGTAAACCGCCTTTGAGCTGAATATCTGCATCCGGTTTGAGTTCCAGTAGATGCTTTGGCGCTATCTTCTGTCCTTCCAGTTCTAAGCTTTTGCCTTGATAAAAATAACAAAAACGCGTTGCAGTAGCTGTGCTGGCAGGAATGATTAATTCTGCTTCCGGTTTTAAAGTGATTAAATAAATATTGAGTTGATTCTCTGGAATAGCTGCCCATGAATGTGGCGGACGATCCAGTGCCTGAGTCTGTTTAAACTGTCCTGAAATGACCCGAATATCTGCTTTACGTCCGGCCGCATCGGCTGAAAATACATGTGGAATCTGTTCACGCCACAACATTTTATAATCGGCAGGCTGTTTTTTCTGTTCCGGTGAGGAATTGAGCCAGATTTGAAACAGCTCCAGCGGATTGTCCTGATCTTGATGAACCAATGGGAACATCTCGCAGTGCTGTACTCCATTGCCAGTGGTCAGCCATTGCACATCACCCGCGGCATAACGGCCCGAATTTCCAAGCGAGTCAAAATGATCGACATAACCGCGCTCGACAATGGTAATGGTTTCAAAGCCAGTATGCGGATGCTCCGGAAAGCCGGGAATACTCTCGCCATAATACATGTCATATTCATGCTGCTGTGGCGGGGAAACTGTGCCTAATTCGACATTGCCTTGCGGATAATGATCTTGATGATGAACGGTAAAAATAAAAGGATCTTTCAGATCAAGCCGGGATGTGACTGGAACCACAGAATACAGCACTGAATTCGACATGATTGAACTCCTGATGATCTGATTAGATGAAAATTCTTGATCTAAATATAATTTTTATAATCCATAACAGTGTATAGCCTGCAAGACGATTGAGGAAGGTGGGTTTCGATCAATCGCCTCAAAATGAGATTTTTAGGTATTTTAAGTATTGTCCTGATCAGTATTGCTCTCTGATTCCTGATCTGGATTCTGGATCAGCAAGCCGGCCAGTTTGACCATTTCGGATTGCACATTAACCATCTGGGATTCAATCTTTTTCAAGTTCACTTGGCTGAAATCCACCTGACCATTTAAAAGAGGAGAAGCCAGAACTTGCTGATTGGCGGTCATAATGTTGTCACGAATCTGGTCAATTTCCTGACTTTTCAAGTTCAGGTTGCCTAACACCTGATTAAAACTGCTAAGTTGCTGTTGTAGCTGGGTCGCAGTGGACTCCAGTTGCTGGGTATCTTTAGCTTCGACCGCCGTTTGCAGTTCGGTCTGGGTCTGTTTTAACTGTTCCACATAACTGCCGGCCTTGAGCTGCAAGTCGGCGACATCACGAACCATATAAAACATATTGCCCGATTTAAGTTCGGTTTGTGCTGCTGAACTCTGTTGCTGAGAGGCTGGTTCCAGATCTGAGGTCGTGGTATCTGCCTGTTCAGCCGGTGCTTCGACAGCCTGTTCACAGCCCATCAGTAAAATTCCAGAGCTAAATAATGCGAAAGGAAGGACAGCATTGGCAAGAATCTTGGACATGGAATCAGGGTCTCGATACAGGTGATGGAATTTGAGTAGTATTTAATATAAGGACAAACTATGGAGATAAAAAAGATTGTTGCAAACTCATAACAATTCTTCTGGGTTCCGAATGTTTCCTTATTTAAAAACAGGAAAAAGATTATTAAAAACTGGTAAAGAAGTACTTTGTTCTCACCAAATTGGCTTGTTCGGCCTGCAATCATTTTGAAGATATGTCCGGTTAATCTCAATTTAGCTAAATAGCGGTTTTAAAAAAATAAGTATCTATCAAGAAAATAGATACTTATTTCAAGCTTGAAGCTTATGAGAATAATCGAGAATTATTTTGCAAGTTCTGCGTTCACTGCATCGACAATCCGTGGATCATCCGCAGTAATATCCGGTGCAAAACGTGCCACCACTTCACCATTTTTATTGATCAGGAATTTTTCAAAGTTCCATAGTACTTCTGGTGGCTGGTTTGGCGTTAGGCCATAATCGACCAGATCTTTCCACCAAGGGCCTTCACCGATGCGTTCCGGGATCGCTTGCGTAAGGGTGGTATATAAAGGATGCTTGTCTTCGCCTGCGACAGAGATTTTAGCAAATAGCGGGAAGTCGACTTTATAATTCACTGAACAGAATTCCTGAATCTCGGCTTCGCTACCCGGTTCCTGTTCCAAAAAGTTATTGGCAGGGAAGCCAAGAATTTCCAAACCTTCCGCTTTTTTGTCCTGATACAGTTTTTGTAAGCCTTCATATTGCGGCGTCAAGCCACATTTAGATGCGACGTTAACCACCAGCAAAACCTTACCCTGGTAATGGTTTAAAGTGGTTTCTGTTCCTTCAATAGTTTTGACTGGAATGTCATATACAGAGCGAGTCATTAGATTTCCTGTTTATTGCGACTGAACGGTATTTGTTTTAACGGGTATTCGCTTTCAGCACAAGTAGAAACAGGTGAGCTCAGTTACTTAAAGCTGCAAATTGCCTCAATATTATGTGAAAAATCTATTATGCTAGGATGCGCGAATAGGCATAGCTTAATAACAAGACCAGCGACTCATGGATGAAAGTATGACACAGCAACAAAAGGCAGTCTGGTGGGCCATGGCCTTACCACTGGCCGCAGTTTTGATTTGGTCTCTGAATATGACGGTTACCCGTTATGTGGCAGATTATATTTCTCCCATCAGTATCAGTTTCTACCGCTGGGCCTTGGCCTTACTGATTTTAACTCCATTCATGTTGCCTAAAGTCAAAGCAGCATGGCCGCAGATCCGTCCGCATCTCGGACATTTTGCTGTTTTGAGTGCGCTGGGAATGGTGCTGTATCAGGGGCTAGCCTATAGCTCGGCACACTACACCACTGCGACCAATATGGGCCTGATTAATGCCTTTATTCCTATTTTTACCATTATCGTAGGTATTTTTGTTTTAAAGATTCGCCCGACACAGACTGCAGTGCTGGGAAGTCTCTTGTCCTTTATTGGTTTGATGTATGTCATGGCACAAGGGCAGGGCCTGCAGTTTTTAACTGTCGGTGAAAGTTATATTGGCGATCTGTTGATGTTGATCGCAGTATTTTTCTATGCCTGTTATGGCGTGTTTCTGAAAAAATGGCAGATTCAGATTCCACTCTTAGTGAGCCTGTATATCCAGATTTTTATGGCCTTTCTCTATCATATTCCTTTGGTATTGATTTTAGGTCTGGATAGCATCAATCATGCTAATGCAGCCAGCATTATCTATGCCGGAATTTTTCCTTCTATTGCCGCACCCTTGTTCTGGATGATGGCTGTGCAACAACTTGGTCCCAATCGCAGCAGTATTTTTATGAATCTGATGCCTGTCTTTACCGCAGTAGTCGCATATTTGTGGCTGGGCGAAGCCTGGACCATGTATCACAGTATCGGCGGTGGCATCATTTTACTCGGAATCCTCTGGGCACAATATCCCGGAAGATCCGCTTAATCAGGAATTAAAAGAGCTGATTAAGAATTTTTTCTGATTAAATATTGATCTTTTGAACAATTTTTTTTAATTGAAATCCCCTTTTAAATGCTAATTTTCAAATGTTAAAACAAATAGAAAAATATCGTTTTATTTTAAAAAGAGAATAGAAAGAGCAAGATATTTTGAATATTGGTCAAAAATTGTTTGCTATTAATAGAAAATATGTATTATTTGATTGTTTTATTGTACTTGTCGTTGTACTCAGTTTCTTTCATAATGCGCCCATCGAGAATGATCAAGCAAGAAAATCCTTGTTTTATCAGACTCCCAGAGATTTTCTGAACCCTCTGGATGTGATTTATGCACATCCTTTTTTATGCTCAGCCATCCCTATATGGCTGAGCTTTTTTTTGTCTTAAAACTTTAGTCGGGCTTGAGTGTCCCGACCAAATCAGACAGGACTCAGTCACGAATAACTACGCCAGTCACTGCATCAATGATCCGGCTTGGTTGCTGGCTTAAGCCTAAGTCACCATTCAGATAATTCAGATTCTGGTCAAAATAGCGGATCGCATCCTGCAGTGAGCGCGCAGGTTCCATTCCGGCAGGATTGGCGCTGGTCGAAACAATAAAACCGCCAAAGGCCTGACACAAGGCTACACAGAGCGGATGGTTGGTGACACGGACTGCAACTTTGGGATGCTTGCCCTTAATCCAGCCAGGAATCTCCTGATGGGCAGGAAGCAGCCAGGTGGTGGCTCGTTCTGCTGGCCGATCATTACTCCAGGATTCAATCACCTGTTCACGCATTTCCTCAGTCAGATCCTGCAACAGATGTTCCACCTGTGAAAGATGAGCTGCCAGCAGAATCACACCTTTCTCAATCGGGCGTTGCTTCAATTCTAAAATCTGATGAAATGCCTGTTCATTATAGGGGTCGCAACCCAAGCCCCAAACAGCCTCTGTGGGATATGCCAAGACTTGTCCGTCTTTAAGCCATGCTGCTGCTTCGGCAACAGAGGTAGTGATCATGTGGATACCTTATATTAAACAACAAAGCGCTATTGTGAACCTTATTTGAGAATCCGACAACGTAGATACAGGCCGGCTTGCTGGGTGCAAAACCCGAGTAACTCCAGTTCCATCAGTTGACTGGTCAGGGAAGATACCTCTTGCTGCACCTGCATTCCCAGCTGATCCAGAGTCTGTCCCACCCAGTCCAGCTGGTTATACAGACTGAGCAGATGCGGCGGAATTTGCTGTGATGTCGCTTCAGTAACTTTCGTTTTGGCGATGTTTTCCAAAGCTTGCCATTGCGTCGCCAGTGCCAGTTCTTCGATGACCTGCTGTGGATGGTCAATCAGAATCGCGCCCTCACGAATCAATTGATGGCAGCCCTGATAATGCTCACTATAAATATGTCCCGGAATGGCAAACACGGTTTTGCCTTGCTCGGCTGCCAGTTTAGCCGTAATCAGAGAACCACTTTTTAATGCAGCCTCTGCCACAATGATGCCTAGGCTTAAACCACTGACAATTCGGTTGCGCCGTGGGAAATGGTGCTGCAAAGGCAGTGTATCTGGCAGAAACTCACTGATGACGGCACCGCCATGCTCAATGATTTGCTGGCGCAGTGACTGATGCTGTACTGGATAGGTTTGATCCAGTCCGGTCGCCATCACTGCAATTGTCCCCTGATGTTGTATGGCAGCCCGATGAGCTGCTTCATCAATACCATGTGCCAGACCGCTATTGATATAAAAACCCTGTTCACTCAGGTAAAAAGCAAAATCATAAGCTACTTGCCGGCCGTGTGGACTGGGTTTGCGGCTGCCCACAATGGCAATCTGTGCCTGAAGTAGGGTATCGGGTCTACCCTGACCAAAAATGATTGGGGGTTTATCTGTATAAGGATGCAACTGCTGCGGATAATGCGGATCGCCATGCAATAAAACAAAGTCACTATCCTGCTGGATCTGCTGCAGACAACGCTGAAATTTCTGCTGGGCTTCGGGAAGAGAAAATTCTTTTAAGCGCTGTACATGATTGGCATGAATACCGAGTGCCTGCCAGACAGGGGCTTGATCCGGCTGAAGGGCATGGGCCAGTTCGGCATAATGTTGACTGATTTTATAGAAACTCGAAAGGGAATGCTGAACCAGATACCATAACATAATTGTTTCCAGTTGCGCGCGCGATAACGGGTTCAGCATATTGAGACCTATAGGGTTGTCTTCTTATTATTGAGTTTTTTATTTAGACAAATATTTATTCATCTAAAAGAGGTGCTTGAATTCCTGCACCAACCTTGATTGGTAATTCACTTTCCAGCACATAGGCATAGCTCAACTGATCGAAGGTTTTAAATACCATGATCTGGCCAATACGCTCACCTGGCAATTGCACACGTTCTTTAGTTTTAGGATCAGTGACCACTTCACCTTTTTGATTCACACTAAAGACATGACCCGTCTGAACCCCATGTGCCGTACCACGGTCAATGGTGACCACACTATGACGTGCTGCAGTACCAATTGATCCCAATACACGCACAATCTGGCCACCGGCAGCAATATTTTCTGCATTGGTCGGATAGAACAGGGTCGGTAACATTGGATCGTATTCAGGCAAGACGCGATCACCACGACGGACTTCAGCATTGTAACTATCTGTTAGTTCAAGCGTGGTGACATCACCTTCGCCACGTACCGCAATACCAGATGCCACCTGTTGCAGCTCGAGTGCAGCCGTATATTTCTTGCCGTTTGCATCCGTAAATACATACGGTTCAGCTTCACGATACACCGCATAGCGTTGGCCAACTTCCAGACCGTGACCACGTGCATAAACTTTCTGGCCTTTGCCTGCCAGTACGCGCTGATCTGCAGTTCCGAGGATATATGGCGTACCTTGAACTGAATCAGGCGCCAGAAGGGTATAGCGTTCTAGCCACTGCTTGATATGCTCAAGCGGAATCACTGGAATGGTATTATTTAAAGATTCAGCACGAATCTGGGGTTGCAGAGAAGTAATGCCTAGATAGCGGCTGATAATACCTTCACAACCATCACCTTCGTCTTTACCAATAATCGGACGGCCTTGGTAATCACACATCAGCAGGCGGTCACCCGGGAAAATCCAGTGTGGATTTTTCACGTGCTTATTACTGGCCCAGATTTCCGGCCAACGTACCGGATTTTTCAGGAAGCGTTTCGAGATATCCCAAAGCGTATCGCCTTTTTTCACCACATAAACGTTCGGTGCATTGGCTTTTAATGCCGGTGGATTGACGTTGCGTGCAGGTGCTGCCTCGGCAGAATGAATGGTCCCCATACTGACGCCAACACAGACGGCAAGTGCCAGCATCTGATTTTTAAACCCCAAGGCACTAAAAAATGGCATGCCCTTCAAAACCTTTTTCATTATCATAATTCCTAAAATTATGTGCGTAGTTGCGTTATAATAACGATCTTACACACATTTTTTTGATGAAGCATTCCCTTCATTTGGTTTTTTGATCAATGGCATAATTGAGGACGCAGTATGGCCTTATTACCTATTTTAAGTTTCCCGGATCCCCGTCTTCGTACCATTGCACAACCTGTCGAAGAAGTGACTGATGAAATTCGTCAGCTCGCTGCGGATATGTTTGAAACCATGTATGAAGCACCAGGTATCGGACTTGCCGCGACTCAGGTGGATCGTCATATTCAGCTGATTGTTATGGATCTGTCTGAAAATAAAGATCAACCGATGGTGTTTATTAACCCCAAAATCACACCATTGACTGAAGAAACGCAGCCCTACGAAGAAGGCTGTCTATCAGTTCCTCAAATATACGATAAAGTTGATCGTCCGTCACGCGTAAAAATCGAGGCAATTAATCTGGAAGGTCAAGCATTTGAGCTCGATGCTGACGGACTTCTCGCTGTGTGTATCCAACATGAAATGGATCACTTAAATGGCAAATTATTTGTCGATTATTTATCGCCATTAAAACGTCAACGTGCACGTGAAAAAGTGGAAAAACTGGTCCGCCAGCGTAATAAAGACAAAGTGGCAGTGAAACGCTAGGATCATTTTAAAGTTTATTTAAATGGTCTAGCAAAGCCCAATTCTGATTGGGCTTTGGTATAATCAGCATAAGCATATTTTAGGAATAGCCTGTGTTTTTACGCGCGGGGCTGCTATTTACATTTGCAGCTGTGTTTCTACAGATTGCTGTATTTTTACAGCCTTTGTTACCGAAGCAATATCAGGTTGCTCCGGTCTGTGAAACCATCACGCGTGCGCTTTTTATCGCCACAGATGCCCATGCGCAGCATAGCGCTGGCGAGCATAGCCACCTTGTCCAATCCGGTCATCTTCAACATGATCATCATGATGCCAATCATCAGTGTCAGTACTGTAAGGTTCATGCCAATTTAGTCTTACCGCCTGATCTGGACATCAAACAGGTACTTGACCGGATTCATGTCCGTTTAATTGCCTATCAAAAAACCTTTAAGCATGTCTGGTTTGTCCTTCAGCAACTCTTCTTAATTCCTCAGGGGCGAGCGCCACCACTGCCTGCATAAATCTGCATTTTTCAGCTTGGGTTGGTATTGACTCAAGCCGTGCCTAATTTATGTATTTAGTGAGATAGAGAAATGGCTCAGCCTAAATTTTCTTTACAGCCACTTGCGGCTGCGATTTGTGTTGCTTGTTATTCTTCGGTGGCGATGGCCAATGATGCCATGCCGGTGCAAACGTTTGCCCCGATTGTGGTGACGTCAGCAGCAGGTAATGATGCCAATGGGCTGATTGTCCGCGCTGATCCAAAACAGCCGATTCAACCGATTCCTGCCAGTGATGGTGCGGATTATTTGCAAAGTATTGTTGGCTTTAGTTCGGTCAATAGCGGTGCCGGCACCAATGGGGATGTGACGTTCCGCGGCATGTTTGGTTCACGAATTAAAATCCTGACTGATGGAACCGAAAACCTGGGCGCCTGTCCAAGTCGTATGGATTCGCCGACCTCTTATATTTCTCCGGAAAGCTATGACCGTATTTCGGTGATTAAAGGACCGCAAACGGTTCAGTATGCCAATACTGGCTCTGCGGCCACAGTGATTTTCGAACGTACACCGGAGCAGTTTGATCAAGATCAAAACTATCGCGGTCAGGCCAGTGTCTTGATGGGATCTTTCGGACGTCTTGATCATAATGTGGAAGTCGCAGCAGGCGATGAACAGAAATATATTCGCCTCAATACCAATCGTTCAGTATCGAATAGTTATCAAGATGGAGATGGAACCACTGTACCTTCAGATTGGGAGCGCTGGAATGCGGATCTGGCATTGGGCTGGACTCCAGATACAGATACCTGGGTAGAGCTGACGGGTGGTAAGGCAGATGGTGAAGCTGTTTATGCTGGCCGTGTAATGGACGGTTCCAAGTTCGCACGCGAAAGTCTAGGTTTACGTGTGGAAAAGCACAACGTCACGGATGTGATCCAAAAGATAGAAGCACAAGTGAACTACAACTTTAATGACCATGTCATGGATAATTTTAGCTTACGTCAAGTTGATGAACCTAATAAAGCCATGACCGTTACACGTCGAACTTTAAATTCACGACTATCAATGACTCATGAGTGGGATAAGCTACAGTTAGTCAGTGGTGTAGACTCTCAATTAAATAAACATGCGGGCGGTATGTACCATTCGACTAAACCCATGATGAACTCTCCTGTAACAACAGATATGGAGTTTCAATCCATTGGTGGTTTTGGTGAATTGAGCTACGATCTAGGAGATGATAATAAAGTCGTTTCAGGCTTGCGTATTGATCAAGTCAATATTGATTCAGTTAAGCGTGGTATTGATCGTAAAGAGACTTTGCCGAGTGCTTTCATTCGTTTTGAAAATACACATCCAGAGCATGATGATGGTAAGACATATATTGGTTTAGGTTATGTAGAGCGTGTGCCAGATTATTGGGAATTATTTAAAACAGATTTGAACGGTGAAGCATTATCTACGTTTAAAGATCTAAAAACTGAAAAAACCTTGCAGTTAGATCTCGGCTATCAACATCATCATGGTGCACTGAATTCATGGATATCTGCTTATACAGGCTTAATTAATGATTATATTTTAATTAATTATGATGCCGATAAGCAGACAGGTCATGGAATTAACGCAGCAGATTCTAGAAATGTCGATGCCACCATCGCTGGCGCAGAAGCTGGAATTGGTTATCAATTTAGTGACGCGATTCAGGCAGATATCAGTGCCATGTATGCTTGGGGTGAAAACACCACAGACAATACACCATTGCCACAAATCTCTCCTTTAGAAGCCCGTGTTAACTTGCGCTATGTTCAAGACAAATATAATTTTGGATTATTGTGGCGTGTAGTAGATGGTCAAAGTCGTATTAGTGAACGAGAAGGTAATATCGTTGGTTATGACAATAAGCAGAGCGCAGGCTTTGGCACTTTGTCTTTAAATGGTAGCTACCATGTCATGGATAGCGTGGATATATCAGTCGGAGTCGATAATGTCCTAAACCGGACTTATACCGAGCACTTAAATAAAATGGGGGCTTCCGGGACAGGTTTACCAACAACCGAGCAGTTTAATAATATGGGACGTAATTACTGGGCACGTGTCAGTATGAAATTCTAATTGTTCCTCAGTACTCCAAAAGCCATTGCTCAATAGCGATGGCTTTTTAATTTTTAGCGTTGCAATCAATATTTCCATATTTAAATAGGGCCTATGTATCTTGGATGAAGACCGGATAAAACAAGTTTTGTGTATATAAACGCCAGGTTGATGAAGAATCAAACAAGAATAGAATGTGAATTGAACGATATAAGTCATGTGACAAAGACTATTATAATTTAAATTGAAATAAAACAATATCTTATTGTGTTTGTGGAGGGGTTTTATTGAATGTGCTCAATAAAATTCAAAAACAATGAAAATAAATTAACTATATATAACAATTACTTATATTTTTATTGGTTTGAAAAATAAACACACGATAAAAAATCTTTGCAAGAAGTGTTGCAAGCCTCCTGAAATG